>NZ_JBANBK010000016.1:17283-126523 GCF_053572325.1 Bradyrhizobium sp. UFLA05-112
CGCTATCAGCACCGGCAGTGGGCCTCTCCTGAAGATTTCCGGCTCGTCGGTCAGCGCCCAGGCCTACGGCACCTGGGCGCCAATCGCAGCCGAGAAGACGGCGAGCGGATACGATGTTGCGTGGAAGGACTCTGCGACGGGTCACTTCACGGCCTGGAGCACTGACAGCAACGGCAACTATACCGGCAATATCGTTCCCGAGGTGACCGGGACGAATGTGTCATTTGAGTCGCTTGAGACCACCTTTCAACAGGACCTCAACGGCGACGGCACGATCGGTATTCCTTCGGCGGGTGCCACGGCCGACGCGTCATCTGCGACGAATTTTCTCCTGCGACATGACGAAGCGTTTGTTTTCCGATCTGAGATCCAGCCCATTGGGCAGATCGAGGCTACTGGTCCTGCCAACATCGGATCGCCGGATCTTTCGAGCGGGCTTCGAAGCATCGGATTTCACTTCGAGACGCAAGCGTCCTCCTTTGATCATGGAATCTGGGCAAACCATCAGAGTGATCCGGCCGTGTCCCATTTTGATGGTTCAGGCCTATCTCATATGACCGACGTTCTGATGCGAAGCTTCCTCATCCACTAGGCTGACGCGTGCACACGTCGAGCCCCTTTGCGCCGCTGGACCGGACCCCTTGGTGAAGGTTCGTAATCTGGGGAGTGACGGTGGTGCGGGCTCACGCATCGTGCCGCCGCTCATGTTCACCAGCCGCGTCCATGCCGGGCGGAACCGGCCGTTTGCGCCGCCTCGTCCACGTGGTCGGCCAAGATCTTGCCCGGCCTGACCCAGCGACTGCTGCTCATTCGGCGTTCCTGCGCTTCTGGACCGGCGACGTGCTCGCGGCCTGGCAGATCTGGTCCCCGGCTCCACGGCATTGCCTAAGCTGCTCAACCGCCTTAAGACGCGCCTGCGAGGCCTATCAAGTCGCCCGAAAACGTGTGTTCCGTTGCCGCAATCGACTAGCGATCGAGGACGGCCAGGCATGGCCTAATGGTTGGAAATCGTGTGAGTAAAAGTCCGCCCGATCTGCTCGGAAATTCGGCTTGGAACGCAATTGCGTTCGTGGTGGCGGTGGCGCTCAATCTGGCCATCCTGCCGTTCGTCGTGCTCCGCCTTGGCCCAGCTTCTTTCGGCGTCGCGGGGCTGGTCACGGCCTCCATCGCGCCGGCGCTCGTGTTCAGCAATTCGCTGGCGATGTCGACGGCGCGCGAACTCGCGCAGCGATTGGCGCCGTCCGATCGCGACGAGGCGCGAAGGTTGTTTGCAACCGCCATGGCACTGGCAATCGGTGCGGGCACCCTGATTGCGGCGTTCTATGGCTTCGCCGGCGCGCCGCTCGCGCGCCTCGGATTCCATCTCAGCGGACCGGTCGCCGACGATCTCGAGCGCGCCTTCGCGTTGGCGAGCTTCGGCTGGCTGTGCCAATGTTTGTCGGCGATCCTTCTCACACTGTTCACCGCCCGCCAGGATTATCGGCGGATTGCGTCGATCAGTATCGTCAGTACGGTTACCGCGACCGCATCCATGCTGCTCCTCGTCCCATCCGCGCCGCATGCGTCGACATTTCTAGGCTGTCAGGCACTGGGCTTTGCGGCCAGCCTGCTCGCGACGCTCGGCTGGTCCCGGCAGGCGATCGGGAATTGGTTGGCGCGACCTGCGATTCATCGCGGTGCGCTGCGAAAGCTGGTCCGTCTCGGGGGCTGGCAATTGGTGGCCCAGGGCGGTGCATTATTTGCCGCGCAGGCAGACCGCTATCTCCTCGGCGCACTTCTGCAGCCGCAATTCGTGGGGTTCTATGGCGTCGCTCAGCGCCTCGAGGAGGCTGTCTACATCGGGGTCCTGAAAATCGGCGAAACCCTGTTTCCGTTCTTCAGCTCGCTGCACAAGGAGGCGGAAGACCGCAAGGTCGATCTGCTGCTCCGCTCGTCCTGGATCCTCAACGTACTGGCCGCGAGCGCGCTCGGCGGGCTCATTCCCGTCGCCGGACCGCTGCTGCACCTGTGGACGGGGGCCGAGGTCGCGGCCGAAGGCGAGAGGGTGCTCGTGGTGCTGTCGGTCGCCGGAATTTTGGGATCGAGCGCAAACGTCCTTGCATTTTATTTGCTGGCGCAGGGACGATCCCGCGCCAATGCGTTGATCGCGCTCTGCACCGGCGTCGTTACGCTGACGACCAGCCTGATCGCGCTGCCGCGTTTCGGCTGGCAAGCCGCGGGCTGGAGTGCCTGCGTCGGTATGATCGCGCAGATGATCACGACGGTGCTTGTGGTGCGCTCCAGTATCAAGATTGCCGGTATGTGGTCACGCGTGCTCCACTTCATGCTGATGCCGCTCGGTGTCGGAATTCTGGTGGCGCTGGTGCTTCGCCATGGGGTCGATCGCATCGCCTTCGAGTCCGCGCCGGCATGGTGGTATGTCGGCGGCGTGGCGTCACTATCGGCTGCGACCATCTTTGTCGCCGCGGTCGGCGCATCGCAGCTTGGTCCCTATCGCGCCGTCTGCTGGCGCGACCTTCGCGCCGTCGTCGGCCGTTTCATTCCGATCAAGGCGGTCTAGGGAATGTGCGGAATTGCCGGCATATTGGACTTTCGCGGCAATGCCGTCGCGCCGGCCGACATCAAGCGGTTGACGGAGCTGCTCGCGCATCGAGGGCCCTTCGGGGAGGGTATCTGGTCGAGCGCAGACGGAAGCCTCGCGTTCGGCCACCGTCGCTTGGCGATCATCGATCCCGGCCAGGGCGGTTATCAGCCGATGATGTCCGCCGATGGTCGCCACGTCATCGTCTACAACGGCGAGATCTACAATTTCCTCGAGTTGCGCCGCGAGCTCGAGGAACGGGGCGCCGCCTTCCGCAGCCGGTCCGACACCGAGGTCATCCTCGCGGCGTGGCAGGCCTGGCGCGAGGATATGCTGCTGCGTTTCAACGGCATGTGGGCGCTGGCGATCTTCGACACCATCAGCGGCGAGTTGTTTCTGGCGCGTGATCGCTTCGGCATCAAGCCGCTGTTGTATGCCCTGTCGCCCGAACGCTTCGTCTTCGCGTCCGAGCAGCGTGCGCTGGCGCGGAGCGGATTGATCGATGCGTCGATCGACACCGATGTGGCACCGCGCATGCTGCTCGATGCGTTCGGCGTCGAGGGTAGCGAGCGGACGCTGTTCCGCAACGTCCGCCGGCTCCAGGCCGGTCACTGCATGTGGCTGCGCCACGGCAAGGTGGACGTCCGGCGCTGGTGGCGGACCGTTGACCATCTGCCGGACATACCGCGCACCGAAGCCGGGCGCGTGGAGCGCTTTCGCGAGTTGTTCCAGGACGCGGTGGCCTTGCGGATGCGCAGCGATGTCCCGATCGGAACCTGCTTGTCCGGAGGCTTCGATTCCTCGGCGGTGATTTGTGCGATGGCGGCGCATGAGAGGGCCGGCATGGGGCCGCGCGACAGCACCGCATGGCGGCACGCCTTCGTGGCGACGTTCCCGGGCGCCGCGAACGACGAACGGCCGATGGCCGAGGTCGCGGCCGCCTGGGCCAGCGTCACGCCCACGTTCCTTGAAATCGGGCGCGGAGATGCGTTGACCGATATCGACCAGATCCTGGACGACAATGACGACGTCTATATCGGGCTGCCCAGCGCCGCGTGGCTGATCTACCGCGAGCTGAGACGCCACAACGTGACGGTGTCGCTGGATGGTCACGGCGCGGACGAGCTGATGGGCGCCTATTTGCAGGACGGACAAGTGGGCGCCTTCCGAATTCGCAATGCTGCGGCCGACCTTGCTTCCCGCTCGGCGCTGGCGCGGCGCGGCGTCGATCTCGTGCGGGCGTTGACGATCAGGGCCCGCGGACACTACTTCCTGCGCGGCGGTCTGTTGAACGTTCCTGCGGAGCTGCCGCTGGTCGCCGAAGACCACGAGCTGCCGCGCGAATGGGGCGCCTTGAATCGCCGGCTCTACCGCATGTTCCACAGCACGGTGCTGCCTACCATTCTGCGCAACTTCGATCGCCTTTCGATGGCGCACGGCATCGAGGTTCGCATGCCGTTCATGGACTGGCGCCTGGTGACCTATACGATGGCTCTGCCGGAATCGAGCAAGCTGTCGGACGGCTACACCAAGGCCGTCGCGCGACGGGCGATGGCCAACCTGATGCCGGAGCAGATCCGGACCGCGCGCCGCAAGGTCGGCTTCAATTCGCCGATGCCGGAGTGGCTCAACGGCCCGCTTGCCGGCTGGATCGCAGCCTTGCTCGAGCGCAAGGTGCCGGCATTCGCCGAGCTGGTCGATGAAGCCAGCCTGTCCGCGACGGTCGGCCGCTTGACCGCGGCCAAGGCGTGGGACTGGGAGGCGGCCGGCCGGATCTGGCCGTATCTCAATATGAAGTGGACGCTGGCAAGGTACGCTTAGACATGCGAGTTTTTCAGAATTGCGGTCTTACGACGTCCTACCTCGCGCGCCTGGATCGCCTGGCACCAGAAGGTCTGAGTTTTCAGGAACGGCGCAACGCGTTTCTCAACGATCGGTTTGGCGCGCTTCACTTTCTGCAACCTGTGCTCGACGGTGATACGAGTGCCTTTCTGACCTGCGCCAACGATAGTCGTCTACAAGGCCGGTGGGCACGCGAACATGGTATTCGTCAAGGAGCCGCACTGGAAGACATTCTGCTCGCGCAGATCGAGCACCACAGAACCGAAGTGCTTTACAACCTCGATCCAGTCGCGTTTCCGAGCACCTTCGTTCGCAGGCTGCCCGGTTGCGTGAGGAAGACGCTCTGTTGGCGCGCGGCGCCGTCGGGAAACGCAGACCTGACGGCCTATGGTGCTGTGCTCGGAAATTTCCCGTCGATTCTGCAGTCATGGCGCGACAAGGGGTGCCGGGCGGAATGGTTTTCTCCCGCGATCGATTCCGCTATGAGCGAGTACGTGCGGGATGAACGCCCCATCGATGTTCTGTTTGTGGGTGGCTACACACGGCATCATTCGGCGCGTGCAAGAACGCTGGAGAAGGTTGCTGCCCTCGCCGGAAGCCGACATATCGTCTATTGTCTTGACGCGTCGCGATTGACGAGGCTCGCGGAGAGCTCGATCGGCCATTTGCTGCCGCTCCAGAGGCATCGGCGCCCCAAGATGGTTGCAGGAATTGCCAGGCCGCCGGTCTTTGGAAGAGAGCTCTATGAATTGATCGGACGATCCAAGGTCGTCCTCAACGGGGCGATCGACATGGCAGGCGAAGATCGCGGCAACATGCGCTGTTTCGAAGCCATGGGGTGTGGTGCGCTGCTGGTGTCGGACGCTGGCAACTATCCCGAGGGAATGGTCGCCGACGAAACGATGCTGGTCTATCACGATGAGACGAGTTGTCTTGAACAGATCGAGCGAGCTATCACCGACTGGACAGATGTACGGCAAATAGCCACGAACGGACGAATTCGAGTCAATGATATCCACACCAAGGCGCGTCAGTGGGGCCTCTTTCAGGCGATCGTAGCGGGTCTCTAGCCATTTGACGCGCCGCGCCGAATGTCGTCCATTGGAGATCGAGCCAGATTTTTGGGATGTGTCCCGTGCACTTTCGGACCGAGGCGTCGGCGCCATACAAGAGGAAACGTTGATGCCCAGCCTTGCCGAGCTTGCGCGCCATTGTGCAAGGTTCATAGACGGGATTAATCTCCATTTGCTCGCCCAACGGCTCATCGGGCGTGCCACCTGCCGCTTGCAAGAGGGCGCTTTTCTGGCCCACTGCGCAAGGATCAGGAACGCGCTTGGCGACAGCGATCAGATCGTCATTGGTCGCTATTCGCATATCAGGGGCGAATTGATGGTGCTCGGTCACGGCGGCCGGATCTCGATTGGAGAATGGTGTTATGTGGGCGTGGGGACGCGGATTTGGTCGGGGGCGTCGATCGAAATTGGAAATCGCGTCCTGATCTCACATGCCGTGAACATATTCGACAATCTCTCGCATCCCATCAGGGCCGCCGAGCGGCACGAGCAGGCCAGGCAGATTTTTTCGACAGGCCACCCCAGGGCGGTATTTCTGGATGATCGTCCGATTAAGATCAGTGATGACGCCTGGATCGGCGCCGGCGCGATGGTCATGCGCGGCGTTACGATTGGGGAGGGCGGGATCGTAGCCGCAGGAGCGGTTGTGACCAAGGACGTTCCGGCCTACGCGATTGTTGCTGGAAACCCGGCAACCGTCGTCAGGGAGTTGTCTCCGGATGAGCGATGAGACAATCAGCAAGGCGTCAGATCGGCCGCCGATTCGGCCCGCGGAATGCAGCTAGTTGAGCACAAGATAGTTCGATGTCCATCTGGGTCACAGGCGCTAACGGGTTCATCGGCCGCCATCTCGTTCGTGAGCTGGCGCTGACCGGCAATGCCATTCATGGGGTCGGGCACGGTGCGCTCGACCCATCCGACGCGCGCCGGCTCGGCCTGCAGACCTGGATCAATGGCGAGGTCGATGCGGCCAATCTCAACATGCTTGCGGCTGCGCATGGGCTGCCCTCGCAGGTCTTTCACCTCGCGGGCGGTTCTTCCGTTGGGCTGTCGATCGAGCGGCCCTTCGAGGACTTTTCCCGAACCGTGACCAGCACGGCCCGCCTGCTGGAATGGCTGCGCGGTTTTGCGCCCCGGTGCCGGCTGATCGTGGCCTCGAGCGCGGCGGTCTATGGTGCGAACCATGCAGGTCCGATCTCCGAGGACGCGACCTTGACGCCGATGTCGCCCTATGGCGAGCACAAGCTGATGATGGAGCAGCTGTGCAGAAGCTACGCGCGCAGCTATGGGATCGGCTGTGCCGTCGTGCGCTTGTTCTCGGTCTACGGACCGAACCTGCGCAAGCAATTGCTTTGGGACATCTGCTCACGGTTGAGGGCTGGCGAGCCTGTGCTGACGCTCGGCGGCACGGGAGCCGAAATCCGGGACTGGACCGACGTGCGCGACGTCGTTCGATTGCTGGCGTGGATCGGACAAGGCCCGCAACCGGACGGCCTCTTCGTGGTCAATGGCGGCTCCGGGATGGGAGCGAGCGTGGCCGAAATTGCAGGTCACCTCGTCAAGAATTGGGGAAGCGGCACCGTCGTCCGCTATTCCGGCATCGCGCGACCGGGCGATCCTGCAAGCCTGCTCGCCGATCACCGACGTCTCGGCGAGATGAAATTCGATTGGCACACTCCGCTCGAGCGCGGTCTCGCCGACTACGTGGAATGGTTCAAGGGTCAGGATCGTGACTGAACAAGCGACGCTGCGGGTCGCTTTCACCAATATTCCCAGGCGTCTGTGGGCGGGGGGATATAATTATCAGCGTAATCTGTTCGAGGTCTTGAACCGGCATCGTCCCGGTGCGATCGCGCCGGTCCTGTTCGCAGGCGCAACGGATGATGACGACGAGATCGCTGCCTTCACGCGGATTCCGGGCGTTGAGGTGGTCCGCTCGCCGGTGTTCGATCGCGCCGGCGGCCATCTCTTCCGTGCACTCGCCTTCGGACTCGATACGCCCGCTTCCGCTTTGTTCCGCAATCGCAAGATCGACATGGTGTTCGAGTCCGCGCGGTTCTTCGGTTGGCGCTTGCCGTTTCCGGCGATCGCCTGGTTCCCCGATTTTCAGCACCGGCTGCTGCCGCATCTCTTCTCGCGCGCCGCATATTGGCGGCGCGATCTCGGTTTCCGGGTCCAGATCGCGTCGGGCCGGCACATCATGCTGAGCAGCACGAGCGCGCTTGGCGATCTCAGAAAATTCTATCCCGGCCTGCGAAACGGGGTCTCGGTGGTTCGCTTCGCCACCGAGCCGCCGCCAAGTCTGCTGGCAACGAACCCGCTCGATGTTCTCGCGCAACATGAGCTGCCCCGGCGATTCTTCTACTTGCCGAACCAGTTCTGGCGGCACAAGAACCATCAGCTCGTCGTAGATGCGCTCGATCTGCTCAAGCGACGCGGCTTCGATGCCGTCGTCGCTGCTTCCGGCAGCACCTACGATCCGCGCGAGCCCGAGTATTTCGATAGCGTCATGGCGCAGGTCAAATCGCGCGGTCTGGGCGCGAACTTTCGTCATCTCGGCATGATCCCGCTGGATCATGTCTATGCACTGCTGCGTTCGTCGACGGCACTCATCAATCCGTCGCGCTGCGAGGGGTGGAGCACGACGGTCGAGGAAGCCAAATCGTTCGGCGTCCCGATGCTTCTATCTGGCCTCGATGTTCACCGCGAACAGACCGGTGGCGCGGCGCGATATTTCAGCGTTGACGATCCCGAGGCGCTGGCCGGTCACATCCAGGATGTTGCCGGGACCGCGCCAGACATGGTCGTTCGGCAGCTGCAGCCGGATCTGGACGACCGGGTTCGCGCGTTCGTGGCGGATTTCGTCCAGCTTGTGACCGATGTGATGCGCGGCGCAGGAACAAGGTAACGGTCGGCTCGCGCAGGGAGGCCTGCCTTGTGCCTTGATTTGTCGCGTTGTTTGGATAGAAACAGGTGCGGGTTCACCGGAAAACGCGCGTTTTGGGGCTTTCAAGCCCTCCAGGGGCCTTCGCTCCGACGACGGCGGGGAAGTCTTGATGATCAGATTTGGCCTGCTCGGATGCGGGCGTATTGCCAGGCGGCATTCCGACCTGTTGGGCGGCAACCATATCGTGGGGGCGAAGCTCGTTGCCGTCTGCGATTCCGATCGAGCGCGCGCCGATGCGATCGCCGCCAAATTCGCCGTCGCCGCGTACGGTGACATCGATGAGTTCCTGTCGCGCGACGACATCGACGCCGTTGCCGTGCTCACGCCGAGCGGGCTGCACCCTCGGCACGCGATCGCATGCGCGCGTGCCGGCAAGCACGTCGTGGTCGAAAAACCCATGGCGCTGCGTCTCCAGGACGCCGATGACATGATCCGCGCCTGCGACGAGGCAGGTGTCAAGCTCTTCGTGGTCAAGCAAAACCGCTTTAACGTTCCGATCGTCAAGGCACGCGAGGCGCTCGATGCCGGCCGGTTCGGCAAGCTCGTGCTCGGCACCGTGCGCGTGCGCTGGTGCCGCGATCAGAGCTATTACGATCAGGACTCCTGGCGCGGTACCTGGGCGTATGATGGCGGCGTGCTCACCAACCAGGCCAGCCACCACATCGACATGCTGGAATGGTTTTTTGGCGACGTCGTCAGCGTCCATGCCCGCAGCACCACTGCGCTTGTGAAGATCGAGACTGAGGACACGGCGGTGGCGACGCTGAAGTTCCGCAATGGCGCTCTTGGTATCATTGAAGCAACCACCGCGGCGCGTCCAGCCGACCTTGAAGGCTCTCTGTCCATTCTTGGCGAAAGGGGGACCGTGGAGGTCGGAGGTTTCGCCATGAATCAGATCCGGCACTGGCGTTTCGAGAGCGAACTGCCGTCGGATAAGGAAGTGATCGAGAAATTCTCGGTCAACCCGCCGAACGTCTACGGCTTCGGCCACCAGGCTTATTATCAGCATGTCGTCGATTGCATCGTCGACCGTGGCGCCGCGCTGGTCGATGGGCTCCAGGGCCGCAAGAGCCTGGAGCTGATCTCGGCGCTCTACGAGTCGATCGAGACAGGGCAGGAGGTGTCGCTCCGCTTCATGCCGCGTCGCAGCCGCCTGGGTGTCGCCTCGTGAACCAGCCCGAGCTGCATTCAGTCGGTATCCGCGACGTCGCGTTCGGCGCCGGCGTGAAGGTCGTTGAGCCCTGCAACCTCTATGGCTGCGCGATCGGCGACGACTGCTTCATCGGGCCGTTCAACGAGATTCAGAAGGGAGTCGTCATTGGTGCTCGCACGCGTGTGCAATCGCACAGTTTCATTTGCGAGCTGGTCACGATCGGTGAGGATTGTTTCATCGGCCACGGCGTGATGTTCATCAACGATACTTTTGCGAGCGGCGGTCCGGCACGTGGCCGCAAGGAATTGTGGCGCGAAACCAGGATCGGCAATCGGGTGTCCATCGGCTCGAACGCGACGATCATGCCGGTGCAAATCGTCGACGACGTCGTGATCGGTGCGGGTGCGGTGGTCACCAAGGACATCACCGTCGCCGGCACGTACGCCGGCAATCCAGCGCGCCGGCTTCGGACGTAGAGGCTTGCATGGCGGTTCCTTTCGCTGATCTTCAGCTCCAGTATCAGACCATCAAAGGCGAAATCGACGCAGCGATCGCGGCCGTGATCCGCGACAACGCGTTCATCCGCGGGCCCTATGTCGAGAGGTTCGAGCGGGAGTTCGCCAAGGTTGCGGCCGCCGAGCATTGCGTCTCGTGTGCCAACGGGACGGATGCGCTGTACCTCGCGATGAGCGCGCTGAAGGTGAAGCCAGGCGACGAGGTGATCACGACGGCGCATTCCTGGATTTCGACCTCCGCGATGATCACGCATGCCGGGGCAACCGTGAAGTTCTGCGACACCGATGGGGCGACCTTCACGATCGACCCGGCAGCAATCGAGGCGGCGATCACGTCCCGCACCGTCGGCATCATTCCGGTGCACCTTTACGGGCAGGCCGCCGACATGGACGCGATCATGGCGATCGCGAAGAAGCATGGATTGTGGGTGATCGAGGATTGCGCGCAGGCGCATCTGGCAAGCTACAAAGGCCGGATGGTCGGAACTTTCGGCGACGCAGCGACCTATTCGTTCTATCCCGGCAAGAATCTCGGTGCGATGGGCGATGCCGGTGCGGTCGTCACCAACAATGCGGCGCTCGCCGAGCATATCGCGATGCTCGCCCGCCACGGCGGAATCGTGAAGCACCAGCACCAGATCGAGGGGATCAACAGCCGGCTGGATGGCATGCAGGCGGCGATCCTGTCGGCCAAGCTGCCGCATCTGGCTGATTGGACGCGGGCGCGCCAGGAGGCCGCGAAGTTCTATGATGCCGCGCTGAACCAGATCGAGGGCATGCACGTCCCTCAAATGGCGCCAGGGCGAAGCCACGTCTATCACCTCTATACCATCAGGCACGCCAAGCGCGATCAGCTGGCCGCCCATCTGAACGCCAGGGGAATCCAGACCGCCATCAACTATCCGACGGCGCTGCCGCTGCTTCCGGCCTACCGGCGTTTCGAGCACAGTCCGGCGCAGTTTCCGAATGCCTATGCCGACCAGCAGAGCATCCTGTCGTTACCGATGTTCGCGGAAATCACCCCTTCGCAGCTGGAAGAGGTGGTGCGTGCGGTGCGCGAGTTCTCGGCCTGACAATTTTCGGCCAGGCGCCATTTACGACCTGTCTTCGAAAAACCTCCGCGGCGCCACGTACCAGAGGAGGAACAGGAACATCATGCCGTGCGAGAGCAGGGCGACCGTGAGCGGGACGTTGAGCAGAACCTGCGGCAGCGCGCTGGCGGAGACGACGATGAAGCGGGATGGCAGGCCGGCGGAGACGCGGTTGCCGAACGCAAACACCAGGCCCGATATCAGCGCCGTCAGTGGTGCGAAATAGGGGCCGACCGAAGCGATTCCCTCGGTTGCAAACAGGGACGCATTGAGATTTCCGAAGCCGTAGGTGTTCTGCATCACGACCGACAGCGGGTCCTGATACGGGCAATGCGTCACCGTCTTCAGAAGCGAGATGTGACAGAACCAGGTGAGGGGGTGATAGGAAAAGAAATCGTTGTAGATGTCCAGCGCGCTCGATGCCGTTGCCATCATGCGGATGTTCACGACGTCGAAGTACTTGCCGACGGGATGGTCAATTGCCGCATTGGTGATCGCGATTGCGACAAGCCCGACCGCCATGGGAATGAGCAGCGACAGAATGACGGATGTCCGCGCCGCAAACAGTCGCGTGAGGATCGTGAGCGCGATCAGCCAGGCCGGCGCGAAAAAGGCAAATTTGGTCAGCGTTATCGGGTAAAGCAAAAGCAGCAGGACAAGTACAGCGGCGACGCGCCAGTAGCAGCCACGCATCCAGTAGCAGGTGAAGGCGAACGGCAGGAGCGTGCTGGACGTCATGCCGATCAGGTAGCGGACCGGGCCCGGAAACTGGATCTCGTCGCGATAGTCGTAGATGTGGGCGATCGACACCAGCCTGAAATTGTAGGTCGACGCTACCGCAATGACCGCCACACACAGCGCCAGGATCAAGTTCAAGAGGCGCTCGAAATTCGCGTCTGACAGGACGACGATCTGCCTGATCGGCGACCTGATGAACAGGACCGGGATCAGGAACAGCACCAGCGAGAGCGCGGCCGATATTCCGGCGGTCCTGTGGTCGTAATTGTATTTCGAGAACGTGTCGATCCACAGGAAGCCGAGGATCATGGTGTAGAGATAGAAGCCGACGAAATAGCCGAAGCTGAATCGGGCGACCACGAAGAGCAGCGACACCGTCGAAAAGGCGAGCGCGATTGACGCTGCGATCCACAGCCGCTCTTCGCTGAACAAAATGTAAGACTGATAGTTGGCGACCTTGATCAGCGACAGGCAGGTGACGGCGCCGTGAAGGAGCACGAGCAAGGCGAACCCGTGCCGCGACTCAAGTCGGGATCGCAGACCGACGACGGTGTCGTAAAGGGAAGCCATCGTGGACAATGGGGAATGTCGCGTGTCCGATCAGGCCAGTTCGAGCGTGTGCTTGAAATAGGCGATGGTCTCCTTCAAACCATCCTCGAGCGCGACCTTCGGCTGCCAATCCAAAAGTGCCTTTGCCTTGGTCAGGTCGGGCTGGCGCTGTCGCGGGTCGTCCTGCGGCAGCGGCTTGAAGATCAGCTGTGAGCGCGAGCCCGTGAGCTTGATGACCTTCTCGGCGAGCTCACGGATGGTGAACTCCGAATTGTTGCCGAGGTTGATCGGCCCGGTCACGGCCTCTTCAGTCACCATCAAACGGGTGATGGCTTCGACGAGATCGTCGACATAGCAGAACGAGCGGGTCTGCCCGCCATCGCCGAACACGGTGATCGGCTCGCCCCCGAGCGCCTGGACGATGAACGACGACACCACGCGTCCGTCGTTCGGCTGCATGCGCGGGCCGTAGGTGTTGAAGATGCGCGCGACCTTGATCGGCAGGCCGTGCTGGCGCCAATAGTCGAAGAACAGCGTCTCGGCGCAGCGCTTGCCTTCGTCGTAGCAGGAGCGGATTCCGATCGGGTTGACGTTACCCCAGTAGTCCTCGGTCTGTGGATGGATCAGGGGGTCGCCATAGACCTCGCTGGTGGAGGCCTGGAAGATCCGCGCCTTGAGCCGCTTGGCGAGCCCCAGCATGTTGATGGCGCCGTGCACGGAGGTCTTGGTGGTCTGCACGGGGTCGCGCTGGTAGTGGATCGGGGAGGCCGGGCAGGCCAGGTTGAAGATGGCGTCGACCTCGATATAGAGCGGGAAGGTGACGTCGTGCCTGACCGCCTCGAACAGCGGGTTGGCGATCAAATGGGCGATGTTGCGCCGGCTGCCGGTGAAATAATTGTCCACCGAGACCACCTCGGCGCCCGTCTTGAGTAGCCGCTCGCAGAGATGCGATCCGATGAATCCGGCGCCCCCGGTCACGAGGATGCGGCTGTTTTTGTAGCTTTGAAACGGCATGATCGGTTCCAGATTTGTTCGCGCGGAGTGGCCGGCTGAGTGGTATCGGCAACGGCCGGGCTCGCCAATAGCGAAGTGCTTTTGAGAACTTAAGGTATTATAATACCCCTACTTTGCATGGGGTTGTTTTCAACATTTTTGGGGGCGGGCGACTAGAACTCCCGGCGCTTCAGCCACGCACGCGCACCCCAATGGGCGAAGCACCAGGCCGATTTGAGCAAGGGCAGATGCTCGACATTCCGATAGATCTGCCAGACCCATTTGGCGGAGCGGACGGGACGGCTGGAGACCGAGGCGCCCCTGACGCGATAGCGTGCCAGATCCTCATTGAGGCCGAAGGCGGAGTGGCCGGGCCTCAGGATCGAGAGCCACAGGCAGAAATCGTCGTAACCCTCGTTCTTCATGGCGACGGGGCCTGCGATCTCGCGGTCCACCAATGCCGTCAATGTCGCAATCGAGGTGTTCTTGAGCAGTTGCTCATAGGTGAGCGAGGCCGGCACCTCGATCAGGCGGCCGGTGGTCGTATTGCTCTCGTCGATGCGGCGGAAGGCGGTGTAGCTGAGCGCGGCACGCTTTTCGCGAGCAAAGGCCAGCTGCCGCTCGAGCTTGTTCGGCAGCCACAGATCGTCACTGTCGAGGAAGGCGAGATAGCGGCCCTGCGCGTGGTCGATCGAAGCTTGGCGCGCCAGCGCCGGGCCGCCGTTCTTCGCCTGGCGGATCAGCTTGACACGCGGATCGCGTGCGGAGATCGCCTCGATCAGTTCGGGTGTCTTGTCGGTCGAGCAGTCGTCGGCGATCAGGAGTTCCCAATCGGCAAAGGTCTGGGCCTGGACCGATGCGATCGTTTCCTCGATGAAGCGCTCGACGTTCCAGGAGGGCGTGATAATCGAAACGAGCGGCATGGGCCCTGATTCCGTTCAAGTCGCACTGACGGGCTCGGTGATCGCGGCGCGCAGGGACGCCGCGAACGTGTCGAGCAGTCTTGGATCGCTGATATAGAGTTCGCCCGGAAACGACCGCCGCCAGGCCGCTTCGAGATAGGGCGCGACCTTGGCCGGATCGAACGGGCCGGCGCGCAAGGCCTCACGCAGCCGCGCGGGCACGTCAGCGAGGCGATCAACCGCGTAGACCAGCGGGCAGGAACGGTAGAAGGCATCGCCCATCACCACAACCGGCTTACCGAGCAGGAGCGCCTCGGCGCCCGACTTGCTGTTGACGGAGATGACGGCATCGGAGCGGTTCAGCACCGTGTAATTATTGGTTTGCGGCGGCAGCAGGACGAAGTTGTCGAACCGGCGCGCCAACTCGAACAGGCGTTCGGCCGAGATCGCGCCGATCTGGGCCGGATGCTCCTTCACCACCAGCAGATGCGAGTCCGGGATGGTTCGCAAAAGGAAATCGACGGTCGCGACCTGGTCCAGATAGTCGGGCGAGCGCAGCGTCAGTGCCATGTCGGCGGGAACGTGGAAGGGATAGTAGACGAAAGACGTTTCCGGTATCGGCTTGTAGAGCTTGCGCAATCGCGTCGCATTGAGTGCCATCGCCGCGTGCACGCGGGCGTGGCGCAGATTGTGTCCGAACTCCTGATGCTTGCCGAGTGCGAACTGGTCCCAGAGCTTCTCAGTGAGGCGCTGCGCATTGCGCAGGTTCGCGACCTTCTTGAAGGCCGCCGAATAGTGATGCTGGTCTTTCTTTGGGATGACGATCGCACGCTGTTTCAGCGTATCGTCGAGATAGACCTGGACCTCGGATGACACGGTGTCAGAGGGCTTCGCCATCACGTCGGGCGCGGCGAGGCTGTCGGGCGTGAAATACATGCGGCCGCGAAAGAACGACGGCTCGATGAACCAGTTGCGGATGCCGCGGCGCTTCGCAGCGTAGAAGCTCGCGATGACGGAAAGAAAACCGCCGAGCTCCTGCACCAGCTCGGTGCGACGGCCTTGCGCGTTCAGCCGGTCGAGCACGGCCTCCATCGCGTTGGCGTAGATCATGAACCGGCGGCGCAGCGCCGCAGTGTCGCGAATGCCGAAGGTGAAGCGCTCGTGGCTGAACAGGAAGTTAGTGCCGTCAAGTCCGTAAAGAGCAACGCGTGCGTCAAAGGCCGCCCCGTCTTCGGGCGCAGGCCCGACCTTGAGGCCCTCGCGAAACATGTTGGTGACCGGCACGCCTTCCGCTTCCGACATCTCGGCGCTGCGATCGTCGAAGGCGAGCAGCGCGACGTCATGTCCTGCAGCGCGCAGCCGCTGCGCCACCGGAATCCAGAACCGGGTCTGGTATTCAGCGAGCGTCGTGATCAGGATGGTTTTGGAAGAGCTCATGCTTCGGTAGAGTTGCCTGGTTGCGGCTTCCGCATATAGAACCCAATGCAATAGCTCAAGCGCCGATTCGGGCTGTTCCAGCTCCGAATTGTGCTGGCCAACAGTCCTCCTGGGCTAACATGGCTCCCATGAACGATATGCAGCGGGTCATCATTCGCGTCGACGCCTCGGTCCAGATGGGGATGGGCCACTTGACGCGGTGTCTAACGCTGGCAAACGTGCTCGCCGAAGGCGGCACAAAGTCCTGCTTTCTCATGCGTGGCCACGCCGCCTCGCTCGTCGCGTTGGTCGAAAGCAATGGGCATGCGGTGCGGCTTCTGCCCGACCCGCCGGCGAGCAATCGGATGATCTCCAATTCCGTACGCTCGTATGCGCACTGGTTGCCGACGACGTGGCAGCATGACGCGGAACAGACGTTTGAGGCCATGGACGAGATCGGCCCGGTCGACTGGCTCATCGTCGATCACTACGCCCTTGATGCCGATTGGGAGAGCGCATGCCGGCGAAAGGGTGTGCGAATTCTCGCGATCGACGATCTCGCCGACCGCCTGCATGACTGCGACATCCTGCTCGATCAGAACCTCGTTGCACAGATGGATACGCGCTATCGGGATCGCGTATCCACAGCCTGCGTCCAATTGCTCGGTCCGCGCTACGCCTTGCTTCGTCCGGAGTTTGCCGCACAGCGTCGGTTGCTGGTTGCGCGCAACGGCGAGGTCGGCCGCATCCTGGTCTGCTTTGGCGGTTCCGATCCGACCAACGAGACGTCGAAGGCGCTGGAGGCGATCGCGGGCCTTGTCGA
Source organism: Bradyrhizobium sp. UFLA05-112 (assembly GCF_053572325.1). Lineage (NCBI taxonomy): Bacteria > Pseudomonadati > Pseudomonadota > Alphaproteobacteria > Hyphomicrobiales > Nitrobacteraceae > Bradyrhizobium > Bradyrhizobium sp. UFLA05-112. The sequence goes on from NZ_JBANBK010000016.1 coordinate 33,907, forward strand.
ATCGCGACTTGCTATGGATGTCGTCATCGGCTCGAGCAACCCGCACGCCGATTCGGTTGCGCAGCTTTGCGGGAAGCTGCCAGGTGCAGACCTGTACCGGGGTGCGGACAACGTCGCCGAGCTCATGCGGCGGGCGGATCTTTCGATTGGGGCAGGCGGTGTCATGAGCTGGGAGCGCTGCTGCCTGGGCTTGCCGGTGGTCGCGGTCGATATCGCCGCAAACCAGATCGGTGGGCTCGTCGCGTTGGAAAAGGCGGGGGCGGCGATTTATCTCGGGCCGGCCGCTTCGGTCACAGGACACCGCCTTGGCGGCGCCATTCGCGCGCTGCTGGACGATCCGGCCCGGACAAGGGCCTTGGGCGAGGCTGCCCTGGCGCTGGTGGATGGACAAGGCAGCCACAGGGTGGCGGCCAGCATGCGGTCGGAGGCCCCCGGGTAGGCCGCCTTACTTCTGTGCCCGGAATTGGCTACTCGGCTGGTGCGGGGCACCCGCATGCGCGAAAAGAGGCGGAGTTCCCTTGCTGGCTTGAGGTCTTTTTGTGCTAAAGGCTCCGCGTTCCTCAGGATACGCCGGGGGAAGGGCAAACTGTGCAGTTTCCGGATGTCGGATCGCTTCCGAATACGATCAGCAACGATGAGTGATGCTCAGCTCCTCTACGAGTGGAGGAACAACGATTCGACGCGCCGGATGTCCAAGTCGAGAGAGCTGGTAGGTTGGGACGATCATGTTGCGTGGCTCGATAGACGGCTGAGGCTGGACCAGCCCAACCTCTTCGTTTTTGAGATGGGCGGAGAGCCGGTCGCTACGTTCAGGATAGACGACCAGGACGTGTCCTACACAGTCGCCCCTGACCGTCGAGGCCAGGGAATTGCGGGGATCATGTTGAGCGAGGTCCGATCGCGATTCGGTCGCCTGCGCGCCCAAATCTATGCCCGCAACGCCGCGTCCATCAGGGTTGCACAAAAGGCCGATCTAGAGGTCATGATACTGGATGACGAACGGGATTTGACAGGACAAGGATCGATCGATGACTGAGGGCATAACAATTGCGGGCCGCTCGATCGGGCAGGCACATCGACCGTTCGTCATCGCGGAGATGTCCGGCAATCACAATCAGTCTCTGGAGCGGGCGCTGGCGATCGTCGATGCAGCGGCCCAGTCCGGGGCTCACGCGCTCAAGCTGCAGACCTATACGGCGGATACGATGACGCTCGACCTCGCGCGAGACGAGTTCTTCATCGATGATCCCGGCAGCCTCTGGAAGGGCCGGTCGCTGCACAACCTCTATCAGGAGGCCTATACGCCCTGGGAGTGGCATGCCCCCATATTCGAGCGGGCCCGGTCGTTGGGCATGATTCCGTTCTCGACGCCATTCGATGCCACCGCCGTTGATTTTCTCGAGAGCCTCGACGTTCCCTGCTACAAGATTGCGTCCTTCGAAAACACCGATCTGCCGCTTATTCGCAAGGTTGCGGCGACCGGCAAGCCCATGATCGTCTCCACGGGCATGGCGACCGTGGCCGACATCGACGAGACGGTGCGGGCGGCGAGGGAGGCCGGCTGCAGGCAACTCGTCTTGCTGAAATGCACAAGCACCTACCCTGCGACGCCATCTGACACGAATCTCCTGACGATCCCCCACATGCGCGCGCTGTTCGGTTGCGAGGTCGGACTGTCGGATCATACGTTCGGGATCGGAGCCTCCGTGGCAAGCGTCGCGTTGGGCGCGACCGTGATCGAGAAGCACTTCACGCTGGCGCGCGCCGATGGCGGCGTGGATTCGACCTTCTCCATGGAGCCGCCCGAAATGGCGGCGCTGGTGATAGAGACGGAGCGGGCGTGGATGGCGCTGGGACAAGTGCACTACGGCTTGACCGAGAAGGAGCGCAGATCGTCGGTCTTCCGGCGCTCGCTTTACGTGGCTGAGGATCTGGCGGCCGGCGACGTCCTTACCGAAAGCAATTTGCGCATCGTCCGGCCTGGTCTCGGCCTGTCGCCGAAATATTTCGAGACCCTCATTGGCAAGCGTGTCGGACGGGACGTCCGCCGCGGAACCCCCATGAGCTGGGACCTGTTGTCCTCCGCAGACGATGCTGCCTCCGCACCGCAGGATACAGCGAGGAGCGCCCGTGGCTGACCGGCCGCATATCTGCCTGATCGTCGACAACCCGCTTCGTGACCTCGAAGGGTTGGTGCTCCTGGGCCGGCAACTGGCAACGCGCGGCGCGCGCGTCACGCTGGTGCCCATGTACGAGCAGGGATTCGACGTTCCGGCCCTGCGGCCGGATCTCGTGCTGGTGAACTACACCCGTCCCAACAATGCCGACCTGATCAAGTCTTACAAGCGTGCCGGAATCCTGGTTGGCGTCCTGGATACGGAGGGAATTGGCGGCAAGGATGCGGACCAGTTCGCGAGCATGGTGAAGAGCGCGGGCTGCCCCGATCTTGTGGATCTCTATTGCGTTTGGGGCGAGGCGCAGCGCGCCGCATTTCTCCGGCAGGCCGCCGTTCCCGATACGTTGCTGTTTGCTACGGGGTGTCCCCGGTATGACTTCTGCGCACCGCCTTGGCGTTCTGCGCTTTCGAAGCCATCGGTTGCGCCTGGCTACGTGCTGATCAACACCAATTTCCCTGTCGTCAATCCGCGCTTCTCCAACAACTCCTCGGACGAGGAGCAATCGATGGTGCAGGCCGGTTTCTCACGTGAGTTTGCCCGTCAGTTCATCATCGATGCCCGCGAGGCCTATCGGCAGGCGCTTGAAACTTCGATCGAGCTGGCGCGCATATTTGCGGATCAGCGATTTGTCCTTCGGCCGCATCCGTTCGAGAACATCCATGCCTACGACGCGTTCGCCGAGTTACCGAACGCAGACGTCATTCAGAGTGGGACATCGCTAGAATGGATCAGTGGGGCGCGCCTGCTCATTCATCAGAATTGTTCGACTGCGATCGAAGCGACCATGCTGCGCGTCGAGCCACTCAGCATGGAATGGTTCAATACGCCGGCACTGCGGCTTGACGCCGCAACCATGGTGAGCCGGCCGGCCGCGTCCAGCGCCGAGCTTGCCGATCTGGTTCGCGGGGCGCTGAACGGCGGGCTACAGCCACCCGCTGCTCATACGGTTGAATTTCGGAGCAAGATCATCAGGGATCTCTTCACTTCCGTGGATGGCGTGAGCTCAGGGCGCGTCTCCGACGCAGTCTTGCAAACGATCGCCAATGCTCGGGGAAAGGGCAACGGATCGAGAGGACTGACTCCGCGCCCGTCGGCGAGGGGGATGGCGGCCGGCGCGATCCGGGGCGCGCTGGGCTATCGGCTCAGCGCAGCCGTTCGGCGCAGTTATGGCAGCAAGGACGAGCAGCGCCGGCGCCTCGGCAAGACGTTTTCGTCTGAGCTCGTAAATACCATTTTGCTGCGCCTCGATTCAGCTTCAGGCGATGCTCGGCGGTTTGTCGCACAGGTCGCCACGGTAAAATCGACAAGGGCGAGGATGATGAGCGGTGCAAGCCTCGAACTTGCTCCAGTGAGCTGATCTGTGCTGCGACGGTTCCTGCACAATACGGCCATTTCGGCCGTCGCTTACGCCCTTGCCGGTGTGCTGGGCCTGTTCGCGGTCGGGTTGATCGTGAAGTCGTACGGGGTGACGATCCTGGGACTGACGGTCTTGCTCCGCGGCTTTCTGCCAATCGGCTTCCTGGCGATGATCGATTTTGGGGTATCCGAAACAACCACCCAAATGGTGGCTAGAGGGCGAATTGGCGACTGGAAAGTTGCGAGTGAAAAATTCACGATTGTCACCCTGATTGCGGGCACAACCGGGATTGCTTCGGCGGTTGTCCTCTGGTTCGTCGCGGACGGGCTTGCCGTTCTCTTCAGGGTTGCGCCTGAGCATCTTGGGGGATTCGTCATGGCCCTCAAGCTGACCTCGATCGTGGTGCCCGTGGCCTTCGTTGGCCTCGTCGCGGAGGGAGCGCTGAAGGGATTTGAGCAATATGCCTGGCTGCGGCTGACCGAGGTCGGGGGGAGCATTCTCTATGTTGCCTCGATCTATGTCTGCGTCTGGCAACATGCTCCCTACGAATGGCTCGTCTATTCGTTCCTGGCAACGGTTCTGGCCAAATACATCATACTCGCGGTCGCGACATATCTGCTCACGCGCGACGTCGGCCTCCGATTTTCCTGGTGGAGCCGCTCGAGCCGTGATGACGTTCTGTACCGGAGCTGGCTTATGTTCAACAGCCGGATCGCCGCTGCGGCGCAGCAGACGCTGATGCCTCTCGCGGTCGGGGCGCTCTATGGTCCTGTCGGAGTAGGTACGTTCGACGTGCTCACCCGGCTACCCCGATTTCTCAAGACAACGATGAGCCCGCTGTATTCAGCCATCCTTCCCATTGCCGCTCACATCGAGGAGCGGACCGATGTTCGTCGGGGCCAAATGCTGGCGCGCAATGGCCTTGTGCTTCCGGCCGCGATCATCATCCCCGTCTTGGTCGTGGTTGCCCTGTTCTCGCGGGACATATTGCGGCTATGGATCGGTGCCCAGTACTCGGATGAGTGGCTCTGGCTTGCGATCTCTTTGGCCGTGCCCGCCACCACCGTGATGCTGGGGCCCGGGCAAACGGCGTTGATGGTAAGGTCCGACTTTCTCCGCATCAGCACCCGATTGTTGTACTTCCAGGTCGTAACGCAGTACGTCATCACCGGCGTCTTGCTTCTGTTGTTGCGCGAGCGGGCTTTCGTGCTCGGATGGGCAGTATCCTACGTGGTATTTGCCCCCATTCTTGCGCATCTCCAACTGACCTTCATGGAGTTGTCTCCGGCATTGTTCTGGGAACAGGTCGCTCGGCAGATAGTGGTAGCACTCATGCTGTGTATCCTGGTGCTCAGCTCCAAGATGTACTGGCATCCTGATACGTTGACTGCTCTTGTGGTTGTCGGATCGCTGGGTTGTATTGCCGCGTGGACGTTGAGTGCCGCGTTGATCCTCTCGCCGACCGACCGCGCGATGTTCGGCCGGTTCGCACGGACAGTAACGCAGCGGTAGATCGAGAACTGTGCGTGCTAGGTTCCCGCAGCTTCGGGTTGCTACAGCCGGACGCCTTTGCTAAGAGCGGGCAGCGCACCAGGATGGGCGGCTGCGGACTGGCATTCAATTGGGTAGCAAAATGGGATTTGTTTCCAGAGCGCTTTGGCATGTGAATCGATCGCCTCTCCGCTGGGCTGTAAAGACAGGCGTCAATACCTGGCACCTCAGCGACAAGCGCGACCGGCGACGGCGGGCTGAGCTTCTGCAACCAACCGCGGTAGAAAAATCCAAGGCCGACGCGCTGAACCGCGACGGCTATGCCGTCGTCACCGAGGTCATAGACCCCGCAATTCAGCAGAAGTTCGAGGAGACTGGTCGGGCGAAGCTGGCCAATGTCGATGTTGCAGAGGGCAAGCAGACTTCGACTTGGAAGAAGTTCTGGGTGCGGCTACTTGATGCGGAGATGGAGAACGGCAAACTTAGTGCCGACAACATCTTTGTTCAGTACGCGCTGCAAAAGTCCGTCATCAATATTGTTGCAGCGGCGTTGGGTGAGATCCCCTGGCTCGACTACGTACTATTGTCCTACTCCCGCTACACCGAAGACGCGCTTGCGTCATCGCAGTTGTGGCACCGGGACCACGATGACGTAAGGGTCATTAAGCTGTTCGTCTACCTCACGGACGTCAACGAGGATGCCGATGGTCCGTTCACCTTCCTGCCCCGGCAGGCTACGGAAAAGTTCGGATACCCGCTCCGTGAAAGCCACTTTTCGGATGAGCGAGTGTTCGCGAAGGTGTTGCGCAGCGACGTGAAGGTGATGAAGGCTCCAAGGCTTTGCGCGTTCATGGTCGAGACGACCAGATGCCTGCATATGGGAAGCCGGATGGGGCCGGGGCACGGGCGCCTACTTTACACGGCGACGTTCTTGTCCTTCCCACGGATGTTCCCCGGCACCAAGCAGCGGCCTTTCCTGGCGACGCCCAACACCACAGAGCTGCAAAAGCTCGTGATGGGTCTTTGAGCCACGTCGGCGTCAGGTTTCGGAAGGAAGTTCGGTGACAGCAAAGCCCGCCACGAAGCCGGTATCCTGGCTAGACCTATCGGCGGCGTACGCGATCGACACCGCGCGCAGCCTCAATAGGATCCTATTCAAGAACATCAAGCGTACACACGACGTCGTCGATTCCGAATACAATGTCGGGCAGTGGGGGCGAGTCCTCGCCGAAAAAGCTTGGTTGCGAGAGAGAACGGCGGAAGATTTTCTGGTCGGCCACAACCACACCGAGCGCCTTGCCAAAGTCGACGGCGGCATTGTTAGACTCTCGACCAGCGACTACTATCGGTACCGCCTTGGAGCGCTAGCCGAACTGGTATCTCGGCACGCCAGCGACGCGGTTTCACTGGTCGAACTCGGTGCCGGATTTGGATACAACCTATTCTGTCTTAGCCGTGACCCACACTGGGTCAAGTTGCGGGGGCTCGACATCGCACCCAATGCGATTGAGGCCGGTCGGCAGATTGCAAGTCATTTCAAGGTCGCCGATCGCGTCAGCTTCGATCGCATAGATCTGACCAATGCAGAGGATCCGCATTTCGCCGAACTCCACGACGAAACGCTTTTGACCTATTTCTGCATCGAGCAGATTCCCTACGCCGTGGATGCCGTTCTCGAGAACATCATTCGGGCGCGACCGCGCCGGGTCATCAACATCGAGCCGGCGACGAGTATGCTGAACCGCCTCGATCCGCGCGATATTGCGAGCCGAGTGTACATCCGTTCGATGGATTATCAGACTCGTCTGTTCGGATTACTCGATGAGTTGGATGCGAAGGGCCGCATTCGCGTCATTGCGCGAGAGCGGATGAATTTTGCGCCGACACTGCACAACGATGGACTTCTCTACGTTTGGGAGCCGCTCGAAAACCTCGTTGGCGCGCGCTAAATGTCCGGCTGCTGGCGCCTTCTCCGAGCGCAGAAGCCGGCCGCAATCCGGTTGATTTTGGCCGACCTACTGCGTAAAGCTCGGCCGGTGAACCACGGTGTGCTCGGCGCTGAAGCCCCGATGGGGAGTGAGAGGGTCGCATGTCTGGCGAATTGAAGATCGAGGATGCCGTCGCGCGGGGTTACCCACCCGCCGTTCTGTACTTGCGCAATGATGACATTGTCGAAACCGAAGTGTGCGCATTCAACTATTTCTCGATCTTCCTAAAGGATAGACCCGACGCCGAAGTTCATGTTTGGTTCTTTGACGGAGCCGGCAAGCAGGCGAACTATTTTCGCAAAGACCTCGACTTCAACGACCAGTTGCAGCTGCGGACTTCGACGCTTTGCCCGAACGTTTCCGGAACTGTTGCAATGACTTTGCTACCGAAGCACGGAGCAGAGGTGCGGCCCGGGAAGAGGGTGACCACCGGATATTATGGACAGTACTACTCGCGCCACGGTGCGATCACGTTGTCGCATGAGCGTGAGGCGGTTTCGGGAAAAGCTTTCCACATGCCCGAGTGGTCGCAAACCTATCTCTCGCGGTTCATGGATGAGAGTGGCGCAATTCTTTTGAATTGCTGCCTTTCGCGGGAGGGAACGACACACGGCCATGCGAGATTACGTTCGCTGGACGGCTCGATCCTCGGGGAGCGTGCGCTGCCGGCGATCCCTTCAATGGGAGCTCTTCGGATAGGCACGCTTGAGCTCTTCCCGAATGCGAAGCAGCTAGTCGGCGGAGCCGAGTGCTTTGCTCTCGAATTCACGGGCAACAACCTCGCCAGCCCGTTCAGCTACTATCAGTTTGCTAACGGCAAATTCAGCCTGCACCATTTTTGAGGGCGTGACCGTGAGCCGATTTCCGAGCACTCCGTGGAAGCCGCATGAGCCAAGATTCCTCCTGCCGACCTTCGATGGCCTGGAGTGTAGACTTGGGCTCTCGATCCCCGTGTGGTTTCGAGCCCTTGATGTCAAATATGCCAAAAGTCTGGTTGCAGGCGTCCTGAAGAAGAACTTCTGGGAAGGCGTGAAGGATCTCGGTCCCGAGCTGACCAGCCTGATGTTATCGGGGTTTAGTAACAAGCTTCGCTTCAAGCTTCTTGTCCTCACGCGCAATGGTGACTATCTTGCCACTCGGGAGGTTTCGGCGAGCTTCGGGCCAGGAAGTTCGTTTGAGGTCAACCTCACGGACATCATAAAGCAGCTAGGCTTGCCGCCGAAAGATTATCTCGTCGTGGCGGTGATGAATCGCGGGCGGATGGATGCCTTCCGCTCGTCGCCGGGCAGCTTCTCGATGACCTATGTCGACCTGGACAATGTTGCGATCTATCGCACCGGCGCGTTCGCACGTCCGCTGAACGAGGGACGATTGAAGAGCCATGTCGGTTTCACGGGCATCAATCCGAAGGTGATTGCCAACGGCGAGTGCGTCAGCAGCGTGATGCTGATCAATCACTCCTCGGATCCCGAGTATGCGCACGAAGCGCATCCGACGTCGGTGTTGATCCGCGACGACGGCGAGCGCCTTGAAGGTGATTTCGGTCGAATTCCGCCACTCGGAGCGCGCGAAATGTCAGTCGTGGACATCTTCGGCAGCAAGGTATTCGACTTCCTAAAACCCTTCGGCGGTCGAGGCACAACGGTTACGACGTGCCTGGGCGTTACGCTGGCGAGTCTGCATCTTCATCGATCCACCGACAATCGCCGAACGCTGCTCGGGATCGAACACTCTCGGCCCGCGCACATGAACCTGACGGGTATCATGCAGCACTGATATCGCTCACCAAAGCATGATCCCGAAAAGTGTGAAGCGCTTTTCCCTCGCGACAAGCGCGGAACGCGTTTGCGCGGAGATCACGCTCAAACGATAACCCACAGCGCGATGACGATTCATCCTAATCTCATCGCGCGTTAAGGGGTCAAGAGCGGATCGCGTGACGACTCTTCAACCGCGGGACAGGTGATGAAACTTGCGATCGTCTTTCCGCTGCTGTTGGCAACGATCGGTCCCAATTCAGCAATGGACGCGATCTGCTCCTCCCCAAGAGGTAGCGTATTGGGGAAATAACTTGTCCGCTCCCCATCGATAGTTGTCGCCCAGTCAGCCGTCTTGGAGGAGAACACAAAGAGAGTGCGAATTTCACTCGGCTTGTCGTAGTCGCTTTTGAAGTTGTTGATCCTGCGGATCGTGTACCAATATTCAGAAGCGCCGCCGTCGACCAGCTGCCTCACGGCCTTACAGTAGCCCATCCTGTCCGCTCTTCGCGCCGCCCCAATTGCCTGCTGAAGCAGCTCTCTCTTGTCCGTGGCGATAGTGTCAAGGTTGGAGAATGGAACGATGCCGCCAATTCCGGTACGGGCACGTACGATCGACATCGTATACAAGTCCGAGATAACGGCTGTGTCGGGTTGAAAGCTGCGTAAAGCTTGTGCGACCGCCAGGTCGTCTTCGGTGTAGTGAGCAACTACGTGAACTTGAGAGGTCGGCCGTCCATAAGAGTGCGGCAGTGAAACGAATTTCGAGCCAACGCGATCCAGAGATAGGGCGAACGCCGCCAGGGTAGCCAGTAAAACGTATTCCATCCTGCCCGAGCAAAAGAATGCGGAGATGGCCATCACGGCGAGCAGCGAGAACATGATCGTGATCGGCCATACGAATTCAAGGTATGGTCGATAAAGCGCCAGCGTGTGCGCGGCTAGAAGATAGGTGCCCGAGGTGAGCAGGACCACAATCGTGGCGAACGGAAGCGCGCTCCGCACGGATTTCCATATCTGGAGCAGCGCGATTGATAGGGACACCGAGAACAGCAGCACCACGTAAAAGGAGGCGCGATATGCGAACGGGGTGCCGACAAGGATCAATAGCGTCAGAGACCAGCCGATAATCCAGGATACCGAAAATCTCTGGTCTTGCCAAAGAGACCGTCCCGATCGGCTCAGGGTCGTGTACAGGAACGTCGCGGCGAGCAGGAGCGCAAGGTTCAGTCCGATCGTCCTGGTCCATTCCACGAGCGCATTTCGAAGGCCCGTTCCGAGTTCAAAGTCATCACCAGGGTTGCTGCCCAGGATCAGTGCGGTCCATGAAACGATCGGGTCGGATAGATTCGAGAAAGTCGGAATATTGAGCAGCTGTGCCACGGCCATGCCTACCGGGACTAAGCTGCACAGGGGAAGTATCACTCCCGGCACTATCAGGTATCGCCGTAGTACGAGGGGTATCGGCACGGCAAGCGCCCAGCCGACACCCATTGCAATCGGGATCAAGATGATGCTCGAACGGTGCATCGGCAACATCGAGCCGGTCATCAGCAAGATAAGCAACAAGACCGGATCGACGCTCTTGCGGAGAGTCACGGTGCCGCCTGGAGGGGACATCTCGAATGATAACTGAACAAAGGGAATCTGCGACGCGCCAGCGACGGCGATCAGGAAGTAGGTCTGAGCCAGATGCGTCCATCGGAACGCCAAGAACAATTCGGCCGCCACCAGAGCTAGGAGCAGCAGCGACGAGTTTCTGATCTCAGTGGTTCCCGCTGCGCGCTGCATCCACTTGTTGGTAGTCGTCATCAGCAGCAAGCTGGAAAAAAAGCAGAGAATCCCGTTGCTGAACTCACCATTTACCACCACGGCAGAGACGATGACGAAAACGACGGCACGGTGGTGAGGGCTGGACACGATCGAAGACGCTGCAAATACCACAACGAGCTTGAAGAGCATCGTCGAGGGCCCGAGTGCCCAGTATCCGACGAGTTGATCGAAGCCAAAGGTCCTGACGAGTATTCCGGCAATCGCTTGTTTAATCGGAATGTACGAATCGGTGACGTATGGACTGAGAATGCCGAACCGCCCGAGCTCTTCGGCTCCCTTCATGGAATGCACGTCCTGGAACAGGTCGCCGGTCGGGTAGTGATACAGAACAAAGTATGTATAGAGATAAACGATCAGAACGGTGCTGATCGAAATCAGGAGGGCTGGGGAGGCAATGTGCCAGTTCGCTTTGTGTCGTATCAGCAACCACAGACCCAAGGCCGTTGCGACCATGACGAGCAAGCACAAGCCGCGAAAGCTTCCGCGCAGGATACCAAGTGCTTCGGCGTACTGCAGCAAAATGGTCAACACGACAAAACCGGCACAGCATGCGCTGGCCAATACGAGGGAAAGTGGTAGTTTGCCCAGCATGCCACGGAGAAGGCAAAGCATGGTGCCCAGGGGAATCAGATAAAAAAGCGGGGAGACCAGAATTGAGATCACGTTCAACTCGATGATCGGATTAGTGCGGAAGTTCCAGGAATGACCAGTCATCGTGCTTTGGGCACATGCGCGAACATGCATGACTACGCCAAAGAAGCAAGCTTGATATCTCTCTTGTTTCTTGCACAACCAGTGAGTTAGTAGCCATCTAATGTTTCGTCCGTATCTGGGGTCGGAAAAGAGCTAGTGCCAAAGCAAGCTGTCGTTCTGGTGGGCGGGCTCGGATCTCGCCTCGGAGAAAAAACTCGGTCGTTGCCCAAGCCGATGCTTGAGATCGCCGGGAAGCCGTTTCTCGACCATATCCTGGATGAGTTGGCCCGCTATCCAAGCATTGAAGAGATCCTTCTGCTGGCGGGATATCGAGCGCAACAGGTGGTGGGAGCTTATGACGGTCGGAAGCGGCGAGGTGCGTCCATTTCGGTCTTGTGCGAACCTGTGCCATCCGGAACCGCCGGGGCGTTGAAATATGCCTCGTCGAGGTTGCGGGAGCAGTTTTTCCTTCTGAACGGCGATTCGTTTTTCGACTTCAACCTGCTCGATCTCGCCCGGCAGGCGGAAGGTTCGTCTGCGCTGGTTCATATGGCGCTGAAGCGTGATCAGCCCGGAGATCGCTACGGCAGGCTTGTACTGGATGGCCGAAAAGTCGTGAAGTTCCTCGCAGCTGGCTCGCAGCCAGGCGGGGCGATTAACGCAGGCATCTATTGCCTCGATCGAAGCGTCATCTCCCTGATTGAGGAAATTCCATGCTCGCTGGAACAGAGCGTATTTCCGCAGCTGGTCGCGAAGGGACAGATAGAGGCGTTTCCGTATGACGGCTTCTTCATCGATATCGGCATTCCCACCGATTTTGAGCGCGCACAGGAAGAATTACCCTGCAGGCTGAAGCGGCCCGCAGTTTTCTTCGACCGCGACGGCGTGCTGAACGTCGACAAGGCCTATGTACACCGGATCGAAGACTTCGAGTGGGTCAGTGGTGCGCGCGAGGCGATCAAACTCTGCAACGATCTCGGCTACTACGCCTTTGTTGTCACCAATCAGTCAGGAGTCGCGCGCGGCTACTACGGCATCGACGATGTCCACCGGCTGCACGCCTGGATGACCGGCGAACTCGCCGCGGTAGGTGCACATGTCGACGACTACCAATATTGTCCGTTCCACGAGGACGGCACGGTCGAGGCATATCGTCGCCTCAGCGACCGGCGCAAGCCGGCGCCGGGCATGATTCTCGACTGCATGAAGGCATGGCCTGTCCGGGTCGAAGGAAGCCTGCTCGTTGGCGACAATGGTCGCGATCTCGAAGCGGCCATCGCTGCAGGGATACCGGGTCACCTCTATAAAGAGGGTGACTTGGTCGCGTTCCTTCGCCCGCTGCTCGAGTCCGGATCTAAAGCGCGATGAGATCAGGACGAATCGTCGTCGCGCTTTAGGTTGTTGTTCGAGCCATGATCTCCACGCAAACGCGTTCCGCGTTTGTCGCGAGAGAAAACCGCTTCGCACTGTTCCGGATCAGGCTCTAACTCCGGCTGATCGCGCGGAACATGTATTCGGCCTGCTCCCAGTCCTCGATAGTGTCGATGTCCTGGACGAGGTGCCGTGGCAGGACAACTCCGATGGATCGATCCGAGAACACCGGCACGGCTTCGAGAAATGCCGCAGCGGTGCCCCAGTAGAACTGGCCTGCGTCGTGATAGGCCGGCTGCAGGTCTTGCGAACGCGTCAGGCGGTGTTCGGGATAGAAGGGATCGACTCGACCGGACGCCGTGATGCGCACGGCTCGCTGGATCGGAAACGCGTAGCTCGTGACTGAAAATGCGAAGGCGGCATCCGAGCCCGTGAGGGCGTCGTGGGCCTGCCGCAGATATCGCGGCTGGATCAGCGGCGCGGTGGCGTAAATGCAGCAGGCGTGGCTGATGTCGTCACCGCGTTCGGTGAGCCAGGCGATGGCATGTTTGACAACGGCGTTGGTCCCGGTGTGATCGTCCGAAATCTCCTTCGGCCGGACAAACGGCGTCGCCGCGCCGAATTGACGGGCCACGGCGGCGATCTCATCATCATCCGTGGACACGATGATCTCGTCGAAGAGGCTGCTGTCGCGCGCCGCTTCGATCGAATAGGCGATGATCGGTTTGCCGCAGAACGGCCGGATGTTCTTGCGGGGAATCCGCTTGCTTCCGCCGCGCGCTGGGATGACGGCGATCTTCACGCGAGGATCTTCGCAAGCGCTGCGACGACGGTATCCTGCTGGGCATCCGTCATCTTCGAGAACAGCGGCAGCGTGATGGCGTCCTGGTAGTAGCTCTCGGCCTCAGGGAACATGCCGACGCTGAAGCCGAGGCGTTGATAATAGGGCTGAGTGTGCACCGGGATATAGTGCACGTTGACGCCGATGCCCGCGGCGCGCAACGCCTCGAAGACCTGCCGCCGGCTGAGCTTGATCTCGTTCCGCCGCAGTCGGATCACGTAGAGGTGCCAGGCCGAATTCGTGTCCGGGTGTTGCCACGGGCAGATCACCGGCAGCTTCGCAAGCAGCGCGTCGTAGCGCGCCGCCAGCTCCCGCCGGCGCGCGACAAAGGCGTCGAGCCGGCCGAGCTGGCTGGCGCCGAGCGCAGCCTGGATGTCGGTCATGCGGTAGTTCAGGCCGAGCTCGACCTGTTCGTAGATCCAGGGACCAAAGCGGTCCTCGTTGGAGCGTCGCTCGTCGACCGGATCGGTCTGTACGGGACGGACGATGCCGTGGGTGCGCAGGTAGGAAAGGCGTTCGGCAAGCTTCGGCTCATTGGTCAGCGCCATGCCGCCTTCGCCGGTCGTAATGATCTTGACTGGGTGGAAGCTGAAAACCACGATGTCGCTGAGATGACCGGAGCCGACCTTCTGCCCGCGATAGTCGCCGCCGACCGCGTGAGAGGCGTCCTCAATGATGCGAAAGCCGTAGCGATCCGACAGGGCGCGGATCTCGGTCATCTCGCAGGATTGTCCGGCGAAATGCACGGGGATCACGACCTTCGGCAGCCGGCCCTGCGCGCTCGCGCGCTCGAGCTTCTCACGCAATGCCGCGACGCTCATGTTGTAGGTGCGCGGATCGATGTCGACGAAGTCGACGCTCGCGCCGCAGTAGAGCGCGCAATTGGCCGACGCCACGAAGGTGTTCGGCACGGTCCACAGAATGTCGCCGGGACCCAGATCAAGCGCGAGACAGGCGATATGAAGCGCGGCGGTCGCATTCGACACCGCGACCGCGTTGGCCGCGCCGCAGTACCTGGCGAGCGCCTGTTCGAACCGGGGGCCGGCCTGCCCCTGGGTCAGCCAGTCCGATTGCAGGACGTCCTTGACCGCGTCGATGTCCTCAGCGGAAATATCCTGGCGACCATACGGGATCATTGGACCGCAATTTTGTTGAATTCTCTGATCTCGGCCACGTCGAGAAAGTGGTCGTTCCTTCCGGAATTGTACTCGAAGCCGTCAGACACCGCTTCGCCTCGCTCGCCGATCTGGTTCGTGAGGTAGTCGACGTCGCGACGATAGAACTTGATCGTCGGTTTGATCACGAAGTGATCGCGGAATTTGAGCGTCAAATGCGAATCGTCGGTCGGGCACATGACTTCGTGGAGCTTCTCGCCCGGCCGGATGCCGATCACCCTGGTCGGCAGCGTCGGAGCCATTGCTGCCGCGAGATCGGGAATACGCACCGAAGGTATCATCGGAACGAAGATCTCGCCGCCGGACATGCGCTCGAAGCTCTTGATCACGAAGTCGACGCCCTGCTGCAGCGAGATCCAGAACCGCGTCATACGCGGATCTGTGATCGGCAGATGATCGGCGCCCTCGGCGATCATCTTGTTGAACAACGGCACGATCGAACCGCGCGAGCCGACGACATTGCCATAGCGGACCACGCTGAACGCGGTGCGATGGCCGCCCGCCATGTTGTTGGCCGCGATGAACAGCTTGTCGGAGGCGAGCTTGGTCGCGCCGTAGAGGTTGATCGGCTGTGCCGCCTTGTCGGTGGACAACGCGATGACCTTGTCGATGTCCGCATCAAGCGCGGCCTGGATGACGTTTTCTGCCCCGTGGACGTTGGTCTTGATGCACTCCATGGGATTGTATTCGGCGGCCGGTACCTGCTTTAGCGCGGCTGCGTGCACCACGAAGTCGATACCCTTCATGGCCGCGCGCAGGCGCTCGCCGTCGCGCACGTCGCCGATGAAGTAGCGCATCGCAGGCTGATTGAAGTCCTGCTGCATCTCATATTGCTTCAGCTCGTCGCGCGAATAGACCACGACGCGACGCGGCTTGAAGTTTTTCAGGAGGCAGCCGACAAACTTCTTTCCGAACGATCCCGTGCCGCCGGTGATCAGAATGGACTTATCGTTGAACATGCTCGTTTCCGCGCCGGATCGTCGTTTGAATGAAATGGGAATGGGGCTGGTTACCACACGCTCCTGCCGCCGTCCATCACCAGGTTCTGTCCGGTCATGTAGCTCGATGCGTCCGAGCAGAGGAACTGCACCGCTGCACGGTATTCGTCGACGTCGGCCATGCGGCCCATCGGGATCAGACGCGTGAGCCGCTCGACGAAAGCGGGATCCTGGTTGTTGAAGACGCCGCCGGGCGAGATCGCGTTGACGCGGACGCCGTGGTCGGCCCAGTAGGTCGCAAGGTATTTCGTCAACCCGATCAGGCCGTGCTTGATTACCGAATAGGTCACGGGCTTGACCGGCTGTTCCTCCTCGCGCGTGACGCCCGGCTGGCGATAGAGCCGCTGGTCCGGCGCAATCACGCCGAGATCGGAGGCGATGTTGAGGATCACGCCGCGGCCGAGCCTGGCCATCTCGCCGCCGAA
Source organism: Bradyrhizobium sp. UFLA05-112 (assembly GCF_053572325.1). Lineage (NCBI taxonomy): Bacteria > Pseudomonadati > Pseudomonadota > Alphaproteobacteria > Hyphomicrobiales > Nitrobacteraceae > Bradyrhizobium > Bradyrhizobium sp. UFLA05-112. The sequence goes on from NZ_JBANBK010000016.1 coordinate 50,013, forward strand.
CACCTGGGCGCACAGCATTGCGCCGGTGAGGCCGACGGCGATCTCCGTCTGCCATTGCGGCACCGGGAACGCTTCGAAGCGCGAGGAATGCATTACGCCGGGCGCCGACGTCACCTTGGGATCGATTGCGGCGTTGTTGACGAGGATGTCGACGGTGATACCGCGGCTCGCAATCTGTTCGTGTGCGGCGCGCACCGAGTCGTGCGACGTCACGTTGATCTCGCCCGCAATCAGATCGGCTTTGGGCAGGTTCTGCTTCAGAGCCGCGATGGCGGCTTCAGCCTGTGTCACGCTGACGTCTGTGACGACGACGCGCGCGCCGGCCTCGGCAAGCGCTGCGACATGCTGCTTGCCCAGCAGTCCACCGGCGCCAGTCACGAGCGCCGTCCGTCCGGTCAAGTCGTAGCGGGAGGAGGGGCTTGCCATGAAAATGCTCCTGTTCAACTCCGCAACTGGCCGCCATCGACCACCATCACGCTGCCCGTGATGAATGCGGCGCGCGGCGAGGCGAGGAAGGCGACGAGGTCTGCGATCTCCTCGGGTCTGCCGAGTCGGCGCAGCGCCACCTCGCGTTGGAGCATGTCGTCGACCGCCTGCTTGTTCTCTGCAATCCTGCGAGCCCAGGTGCCGTCGGCTGCCAGAATGTTGCCGGGCGCCACGGCGTTGATGCGGATGCCTTCAAGCGCGAGCGGCCGCGAAAGCCCACGAACCGTCGCGTTCAATGCTGCCTTTGCGGCGTAATAGGTGACGGGTGCACCGATCGCGGCCATGCCGGCGATCGAGGAGATGCAGATGATGGCGCGGTCGCCGCTGCCGCGCGCCATCGAGGGGCGCGCTGCTTCGATCATGTTCGTCGTGGCGAACAGATTGAGGTCCATCACCCGCGACCATTCCGACGCCGTTTCCTGGCCGGGTGGGACGGAAGCGCCATTGCCGACGTTGCAAATGAGGATGTCGATTTGGCCCCATTGCCGTTCGACATCGTGCACCAGCGCACGCGCGGCGGCAGGGTCGGCGACGTCGGCCACATGAATTGACGTGCTGCCGGCGATCGTCGCGCGCGCCGCATGCAGCGCGTCCGCCCCGCGTGCGGCAAGCGCGACTTTTGCGCCTTCGGACGCGAGCGTCGTCGCGATCGCAAGCCCGATCCCCCGGCTGGCGCCGGTGACGAGCGCGACACGATCGTTCAGCTCGAGCTTCATCGCGCGGCGTCCTCGATCCAGCCGATCGTCATGTCGCGATATCTAGCAAGCGCTCCGGCGTGGTCGCCGTCGGCGGCGCGTGCGGTTTGCAGGATATACTGACCCTTGTAGCCGGCACGCTCGATCAGCCGGATCGTCTTGGCGAGGTCCGCGTTGCCGGTGCCGAGCGGCACCGTAGTGCCGCCGCGAATGCGATCCTTCACGTGCACATTGAGAATGCGCGGCGCATAGGCAGCGATCTCCTCGTCGCTGTCATATCCGAGCGAGGCGCTGTTGCCGCTGTCGTAGTTGACGCCGAACATTTCGGCCGGAAAGGCCTCCATGAACCGGGCGAGCTCGCGCGGCGGCAAATCGGATTCGAAGACGATCTTGACGTTCTGCCGTGCGAGCGCCTCGCGGCGGGCAAGCAGCACCCGCTTGAGCGTATCGCTCTCGCTCTCGCGCTCGATCTTGCCGTTGTCGACCAGCGGGATCACCACGAATTCGATGCCGAGCCGGCTGCAGGCGGCGAGCAGGAGGTCGAGGTCGGCGACAAGCACGTCGCGCACCACGGCATCGACCTTCCAGAACGGCGCCTGCATGAAGCAGTCTCCGGTCAGGCTCGGGATGCGCAGGCCATTCTCGCGCGACAATGCGATGATCTCGTTCTGACCTTTTTCGGTCATCAGCGGATTTTCGCGTAACCGCTCCTGGTCGATGGTCCATTCCATTCGCGTCAAGCCGAGAGCTTTCGCGCGTGAAAATTCCTCGCGCCATTCGTCCCAGGGAAATGCCTGGATCTTGCCGTCGACCAGCGTCGACAGCCTGCCTTGCATGAAGCCGATGCGTTCGAGCGTTGCGGTCACGTTGTCCTGTCCGGGCTGATAGCGAGGCCTTTGGCAGTCCAGCCGCCGTCGACGAAGATCTCCTGGCCGGTCACATAGGCAGACGCCTGCGAGGCCAGAAATACCGCCGCGCCGACCATATCGGCGGGTTGGCCCCAGCGCCCGAGAATGGTGTGGCGGCGACGGTCTTCATGCATGGCCGGATCGGCGAAGCTCTTTGCGGTCATCTCCGTCGCGACGTAGCCGGGCGCCAGCGCATTGACGCGGATGCCGTCGGCAGCGTAGTCGGCCGCAAGCGCGCGCGTCAGCCCGGCAAGGCCAGCTTTTGCCGCGACATAGCCGGGATTCCCCGGGAAACCGCGCACCGAATTGATGCTGGTGACGTTGATGATCGAGCCACCCGACGCCTTCATCAGCGGATGGGCTGCGAGAATGGTCGCATAGACGCCGGTAAGATCGGTTGCAACCGTCGCGCGGAAGCGGGCGAGCTCGCTCTCGGCGCTTTGGGCGGGAAGGCTGATGCCGGCCGCGTTAACCAGCACGTCGAGTCGTCGGTGCTGCGCGCCGACAATGCCGAACGCGTGCGCGATCGCGGCATCGTCCGAGAGATCGCAAGCGATTGCCGTCACGCCCTGCGGCGCGGTGCCGGAACGGCTGAGCCCGAAGACGTCGGCGCCGGCATCCTTCAAGCCAGCCGCGATCGCGGCCCCGATGCCGCGCGATGCGCCGGCGACGACCGCAATCTTGTCGGCAAGCGAGAAGGCGCTGAGGTCAGGCATAGCCGTAAGCCTGGATGATCGCGGCGCAGAGCTTGACGTCCTCGGGGCGGTCGATCTGGAACATCTTGTGACGCTCCATCACGTGAAAGCCGATCTTGCCGCCCAGGCGGTTGTTCTGCTCGCGCAGGAGCGACGGGATCAGGACGTAGAACGAGCCGTTTTCGAGATAGCGCTTCTCGATCTGCTGCCGCATACGGCGGTTGCGGAAGTCGTAGTTGATCGGCTCCGGTCCGCCCGTGCCGATCCGCCAGTTGAAATAGTCCTCGACCTCGCAGACCGAGAGCAGGCTGTCGAGATTTTCCCGCTCGAAGGTATCGAGCGCCTGTTCGATATCTCGAGGCTCGCGGATCGGAGAGGTTGCCTGGAGCGCGACGATGCGCTCGAAGCGGCCCGCCCGCTCGTCAATCGCATTGAGCGCGTGCAGCCAGGCGGATTCGGACGAGGCGAGATCGCCGGAGATGTCGTCCGGGCGGCGCACGCCGACGGCGCCTGCGGCTTCGGCCGCGGCGAGGATCTGGTCGCTGTCGGAGGACACTGCCACCACGTCGACGCCGCGGGCCGCGCGCGCCTGTTCGACTGTCCAGGCGATCAGCGGCTTGCCGCAGAGATCGAGCAGGTTCTTGTGCGGAATACCCTTGGAGCCGCCACGCGCGGCGATCACGGCCAGCGTCTTGCGCGCCATCAGATGTGCCCCTCGAGCCGCTCGAGCGCCGTCCAGAAGCCTTCGCCCATGTTTTTGTGGCCCTGCCAGATCTCGGGAATGAAAGAAGCGGTAGGCGCGTGCTCGCGCAGCACTTTTCCGATCTCGTTGAAGTCGATTTCGCCTTCGCCGACCTGGAGACCTTCGCCGTCCAGTCCCTTGGCGTCGCCGAAATGCAGATGCGCGGTGTGCGGGCCGAGCTGCGCCAGGCCTTGCGCAAAGTCGAAGCCGAAATGATTGGCGGCGAGCTTCGTGTGGGAGATGTCGACGCACATCCGCAGATCATGTTTGGCGCAGAATGCGGCGGACTCTTCCGGGAAGATGAAAATGTTCTGGTGCCGCTGTCCGCCGAAATGCCAGGGGAAGGGCGCCATGGTCTGCGGCGTCAGCTCGACACCCTCCATGTCCAGCTCCTTCAGGCTCTGCGCAAAGATGCGGTAGCGTTCGGCCTTCTCTTCTGGCGGCAGCGGCTCGTCCATCGTGAAGCCGCCGATATTGGCGACGATTGGCGGGCGCTTCGTCTTCGGGAAGAATTTCTTCAGGTTGCGGGTGATGTCGATCACCGCCTGTGTCTGCTCGAGCGAGTAGCGCCGCAGCGTCTCGTCGGGCGTCGCCAGATCCATCAGCTTGGAGCCGGCGAACAGCTCCGGCGCGTGCACGACGAAGCCGAGATCGTAGGTGCCGGACAGGTAGGCCGCCGGATCGCGCTCCATGTCGCTATAGCTGAGGTGGAACTCGATGATGTCAGGCTCGCAGATTTCGAGGAAGCGCTCGGTGTCGTGATAGCGCACCGGGACACCCCACGGGCGGTCGAAGCGGTAGCGCCGCGCTTTCGCGGCGCCCTCGTCGAGGTCGCTCTGAAAGAAATAATCGTCTGCTGCCATCTTCCGCTTGAGAACCTTGCCGATCAGCGCGGGCATTTTCAGCGGCGACAGACCCTGGCCCGGGCTCTTCACGGCAATATCATCGTCGGAAATGACGGTGCCAGGCGCGATGTCGCGCGCGGCTACGAGGCTTTTGGCGAGATTCTCGCGGTTGATCAATTCACCCTGGCTCAGGGCGCGCTCGGCGAGCTTTTCGCCGCGCGCCGCTTCCACCTCGCGGATGCCGGCGACGAGCGCCTTGAATTCCTCCGGCTCGAGGCTTGCAGCATGGTCCGGGCCTTCCATCTCGCGGTCGAGGGTGATGTGGCGCTCGATCACGATGGCGCCGAGTGCCACCGCTGCCGTCGACACCGCTGTGCCGCGTTCATGCCCGGAGTAGCCCACGATCGGATGGATTTCGCGCAGCGTCTCCATAAAGCGCAGATGGATGTTGTGCAGCGCCGCCGGATAGGTGCTCTGGCAATGCAGGAGCACATAGCTCGCCTTGCGCTCGTCGAGGAATTTTGCCGCGGTCTTGATCTCGTCCGTCGTGCTCATGCCGGTCGAGACGATCAGCGTCTTGCCGGTCGCGATCAGTTTCGCGAGCAGCGGAAGGTTGGTGAGGTCGGCGGAGGCGACCTTGTAGGCCGCAACGCCAAAACCTTCGAGCACGGCCACGCTCTTGGCGTCCCAGGGCGTGCAGAGATATTGAATGCCCTTCGAGGCGCAGTAGTCGGCGATCTTCTTTTGCTGCTCCGTCGTCAACTCGAACCGGCGGAGCAGGTCGAGCGTGTATTCGACGGCGAGGTCGTCGTCCTTTCCCGACAGCGAGGAGGCGCGGTAGACCTCGTCGAGCTTGCGCATCTGGAACTTGGCGCAATCTGCGCCGGCCGCGACCGCAGCATCGACCAGCGCGATGGCACGGTCGAAATCGCCGTTGTGGTTGTTGCCGATCTCGGCGATCACATAACAGGGCTCGCCATCGCCGACGAGGCGTTTGCCGATGCGGATCGGGGCGGTCTTATGGGGCGAAGTCATCAACAATCTCGTCTCACTCGTCGGCCGGCCGGGCCGGGAAGCGTGATTTCCAGGTCTTGAGGCCGTTCTCCTCGAACATGATGCGTGCACAGCGCAGGCCCTTCTGCTCCAGCGCGGAGATTAGCGGGTAGCGCTCGAACGGGCGCACGAAGAACATGAAATAACCGCCACCGCCGGCACCGAGCAATTTTCCGCCTACGGCACCGTGCGACTTGGCGAAGTCATAGATATCGTCGAGCTCGTTCGAGGAGATCTTGGAGCTCATCTTGCGCTTGGCGTGCCAGGCCTCGTCGATCAGCCGGCCGCATTCGAGAAGCCGGCCGCGCAGCAGATGCTTGCGGATCTCGCGTGTCACTTCCTTCTGCTTGGCGGCGGCGGCGACTGCATCCGAGGTTTCGTGCTGGGCCTTCTGATCGCGGTGGATCGCGCCGGAGTCATGACCCGAGCCGGTGTAGCAGAGCACCAGGCTCTCCTCGAGCTCGGCGATGATGTTGGAATCGAGGCGCAGCGGCACGATGGTGTTCTGGTCTGACGAGAACTCCATGTGATTGAAGCCGCCGAACACGGTGGCGTATTGATCCTGCCAGCCGCCGGGGATGTTGAGCATCAGGCGCTCGGCCTGGAATGCCATCTCCGCGATCTCGTGGCGGTCCCACTGATCGCTGCGGAATTCGTTGAAGCAGCCAATGATGGCCGACGACACCACGGCGGAGCCGCCGAGCCCGGAGCCCACCGGGAAATCGGCGGAGACCTCGAGCTCAAATCCGTAAGTGGGCTTGATCAGCCGGATCACCGATCTGATCAAGGCGAGATCGCCGCCCGCGCCGAGCTCGGCGAGACTGTTTGCTTCAACCGTGCAGCGGAAGTCGTGCGAGTAGATCCGGATTTGGGCGTCGCTGCGCCGCCTGAGCGTCGCATGGGCGTACATCTTGATCGTGGCGTTGATGACCGCGCCGCCGTCGTTCGCCACGAAGTAGTGGGTGAGGTCCGTGCCGCCGCCGGAAAAGCTGATTCGCACTGGCGAACGGGCGCGCGCGAACACCTCGCTCTCTTCCGAGAGGTTGAACAGATCGCGGCTGAACACGTCGACCAGCCGGCCCTCGGCGTCGAGGATCGGAACCACGTGGACACGCTGGTCGAGCAGTTTGAGGATTTGCTCGCGCGGTCCGCCGGCACGCGCCCAGACGAAATTGCGATTGATGCAGGCTGCGACGCTGTCGTGGATGGTGATGCCGGTCAACATCCGCCTGCGGATGTCACCGTCGGTCACCGCGCCGACGATCTTCCCGCCGGCATCCTGCGCAAAGAGGATACCGAGCATGTTCGCGTTGAGGCGGCGAAAGCCCTCCTCAATCGTATCGGTCTCGGCGATGGTGACGAGTGTTCGCTCAAGCACGTTCTTGGGTCCGGAAAAGGTCGATTCCGCAGCCGCAACCGGGGCGCGGGTCAACCTGCTAATACGGTAGCCCTCGGGGCGATGCAAGGTTCCAGGCCGGACCGGCTTAGGGGTATGATCGGGCTCAGGAATTCACCGCGCTGACGTGCTGGACAGCGATATGCTAAGGAGGCCTGTCGCGCGCCGTGATCGCGCCAAGCGAGTGTCAGCGCTCGTCGGCGATCACCTTGCCGTCGTTCGGCAGCGCGCCAGGGCTCACCAGCTCGACATTGCCGCCGAGCTTCGTCACGGCGCGTAGCGTGGTGGCGATCTCCTCGCGCAGCGCCTCGCTTACCGCCGCAGTCTCGGCCTTCAACGTCATCGCGTCCGTCTCGCGCTCGCGGGTGACGACGAGGCGCAGGCGGCCAAGTGCGGGGTGGCGTTTGCCGATCTCGGCGATCTGCTCGGGGCGGACGAACATGCCCTTGACCTTGGTGGTCTGGTCGGCGCGACCCATCCAGCCCTTGATGCGCATGTTGGTGCGGCCGCAGGAGCTCTTGCCCGGCAGCGCCGCGGTGAGGTCGCCGAGCGCGAGCCTGATCCAGGGATGATGCGGGTCGAGCGAGGTCACCACGATCTCGCCGACATCTCCTGGCGCAACGGGATCGCCGGTGCCTGGCTTGACGATCTCCATGATCAGGTCCTCATTGACGACCATGCCGTCGCGGGCCTCGGTCTCGAAGGCGATGAGACCGAGGTCGGCGGTCCCGAACGCCTGGTAGGCGTCGATGCCGCGCGCTGTGATCTCGGCCTGGAGCGAAGGCGGAAACGCCGCGCCCGAGACCAGCGCGCGCTTGATTGAGGAGACGTCGCGCCCCGTAGTCGCTGCGGCGTCGAGCAAAATCTTCAGAAAGTCCGGCGTGCCGCTATACCCGATCGGCCGGTAGGCCTCGATCAGCTCGAATTGCGCCTCCGTGTTGCCCGGGCCCGCTGGGATTACCGCGCAGCCGAGCGCCCGCGCGGAGGCGTCGAAAATGAAGCCGCCGGGCGTCAGATGGTAGCCGAATGTGTTGAGCACGATGTCGCCGGGCCGAAAGCCCGCGGCGAATAGCGCTCGCGCGCCGTGCCAGGGGTCGGCCTGGGTTCCCTCCGGCTCGAAGATTGGTCCGGGCGAGGTGAAGAGCCGTGCGAATGCCCCGGGCGGGTGTGCCACGAAGCCGCCGAAGGGCAGGGAGGCTTTGTGCAGGGCGGGCAGTTCCGACTTGCGCAGCACCGGCAGCCGCGCCAGCGCGGCCCGTGAGGTCACGGAGGCCGGCTCGAAGCCCTTCAGGCGCTCGGCATAGGCTGGTGCGGCCATGGCATGGTGCAGGATGCCCGGCAGGCGCGAGAACAGCTCGGCCTCGCGCTCGTCAAGTGCGCGCGTCTCAAGGGCGTCGTAGTGGGTGGTCATGGCTGGTCCTCAATTGGTTCGCATCCGTTGCGCCGCCTCGCGCGCGTCGCTATCAGGGCGGCAGCCGGAGCTGGAGAAAGTGGAATGGCCAACGAACAGGGGATCACGACGGACGAGGCCGCCGATGTCGTCGCCAGGTTGAAGCGGCGGATTATCGACGAGGCGCTGCCGTTGTGGTCGGGCGAGGGCTGGGATGCGGCCTCGGGCGGCTTCATCGACCGTCTGCACAAGAATGGCTCGGCGGATCGCGCCGCGCCGCGCCGGGTGTTCGTGCAGGCCCGCCAGATCTACTGCTATGCCAAGGCCGCGCAGATGGGCTGGTATCCGGAAGGCCGAGCGATCGCGCTGAAGGGTCTCGAGTACATGCTGGCGCGCGCCAAGGCGCCGGATGGCCGCCCGGGCTATGTGCATCGCTTGATGCCGGAAGGTACCGTGCTGGACGGCAAGCGCGATGCCTACGACCACGCCTTCGTCCTGCTCGCGCTTGCGACCGTCTACGCGTTGGATAAGGACGCGCAGGTTCGCGCCGAGATCGACGCGCTGCTCGCCTTCATCGACGCGCATCTGCGCTCGCCGCATGGCGGTGTTCACGAGAGCCTGCCGATGGCGATGCCGCGCCGGCAGAATCCGCACATGCATTTGTTCGAGGCGATGATCGCATGCTTTGACGCGACGCATGACCTGTCGTTCCAGAACCGCGCCGGCGAGTTCTTCGCGCTGTTCCTCGCCAATCTCTACGACAAGCAGAAGCGTGCGCTTGGCGAATATTTCGAGGAGGACTGGTCGAAGATCGAGCCGGTCAGCGTCGAGCCCGGCCACCAGGCCGAATGGGTCTGGCTTCTGAAAGGGTTCGAGCGCATCACTGGCTGCCCGACGGGGCGCTATCGCGGTGAGCTGCTGGAGACGGCGGTGCGCGGTCACGACATCGCGACCGGCTGCCTCATCGACGAAGCCGACGTCGACGGCAACATCCGCCGGCATTCCCGGCGGCTGTGGCCGCAGACCGAGATCGCGAAAGCGTGGATCGCGCAGGCTGAATCCGGCGAGGTTGGTGCAGCGGACAAGGCGCGCACGGCGCTGGTGCGGCTGGAACGGCACTATCTCAGCCATCCCGTGAGGGGTGGCTGGTATGATCAGTTCGACCGAGACGGCAACTCGCTCGTCGAGACAATTCCTGCGTCGTCGTTCTATCATGTCCTCTGCGCGGTGACGGAAGCCGAGCAAGTGCTGGGGTGAAGCGCTTTTGTTTTGACGCGTTTTCTTCACGCGAACCGGTTCCCACTTCGCTTGAAAACGCTATAGCCAGCGCTTGCGCCGCTTGAAGCTCTTGAGGTTTTTGAAGCTCTTGCGTTGGTCGCCGGCGCCGCCGAGGTAGAACTCCTTGACGTCCTCGTTGTCGCGCAGCTCGTCGGCGGTGCCGTCGAGCACGACCTTGCCCTGTTCCATGATGTAGCCATGGCTCGCGACCGAGAGCGCGGCGCGCGCATTCTGCTCGACCAGCAGAATGGTGACGCCGAGGTCGCGATTGATCTTCTTGATGATCGCGAACACTTCCTTCACGAGGAGCGGCGACAACCCCATCGACGGCTCGTCCATCAAGATCATCTTCGGGCGTGCCATTAGCGCGCGGCCGATCGCGAGCATCTGCTGTTCGCCGCCGGAGAGATAGCCGGCGAGGCCCGTGCGCTCCTTCAGGCGCGGGAAGTAGCTGAAGACCATGTCGAGATCGGAATCGACCTCGCGGTCGCTGCGGGTGAAGGCGCCGAGCTTGAGGTTTTCAAGCGAGGTCATGTCGGCGACGATGCGCCGGCCCTCCATCACCTGGAAGATGCCGCGGCGGACGATCTTGTCGGGATCAATGCCGTTGATCCGGTCGCCGTCGAACATGATCTCGCCGCGCGTGACCTCACCGTCCTCGGTCTTCAGCAGGCCGGAGATCGCTTTCAGCGTCGTCGACTTGCCAGCGCCATTCGCGCCCAGCAGCGCCACGATCGCGCCCTTGGGCACCTCGAGGCTGAGGCCGCGCAGCACCAGGATGACGTCGTCGTAGACGACCTCGATGTTGCGCACGCTGAGCAGCGGCGCGGGCGCGACGACGGTTGGCGTTGAGTGCGCTGCTTCGATGGTTTGGGTCATGTCTCTTCATTCTCCGCTGTCGTCGCCCGGCTTGACCGGGCGACCCAGTATTCCAGAGACGCCAGACGCTTCCTGAGAAGCCGCGGCGTACTGGATCCCCCGCTTTCGCGGGGGATGACAGTTGTTTGGATGGCAGCAGTACAGCTCACCACCCGAACCATTCCGGCTTGCGCGGCAGCTCGACGGTCTTCACCTTCTCGAGCTTGATCGTGCCCTTGGCCATGAGGTCGTTGAGGTCGCCGTCGGTCGCACCCGTCACCTTGGCGCGATAGAGGTCGACCTTCATCGTGCCGCGATGATCCTTCTCGGTGTAGGTCGAGGGATTGCAGACACCCTCCATGCCTGCCGGCACCCAGTCCTTTTTCTGGTAATAGCCCTTGGCGACGTTCTCGCCGGTCGCACCGCCGTTCTTCGCGGCCCAGTCCAGGGCCTCCCTCATGTACAGCGACGAGCACACGGCCGCGACGTAATGCACGGGGCGATAGACCTTGCCGGTCGGGTCCGACATCTTCGAGATTTCCATCACCGTCTTCATGCCGGGCGCGTCGCCGCCCCAGCTCACGGAAGTGCGCAAGGGGAAGATCACGCCATCGGCCGCGTCGCCTGCGGTCTTGGCGGCGTTCTCGTCCATGCCCCAGACATTGCCGAGGAACTGGATGTCGATGCCGGCCGACTTGCAGGCCTTCATCACCGAGATGTTGGAGGCCGCGGTGTTGCCGAGATAGGCGTAGTTGGCGCCCGAGGACTTCAGGCTCAGGCACTGCGCGCTGTAGTCGCCTGGCGTCAGCGCAAACACCAGCGGCGGAAGCACCTCGAACCCGAGCTCCTGCGCCAGCGCCTCGCCGGCCGCCTTCGGAGCGTTCGGGTAGGGGTGGTTCGCACCCATATGGACGAACTTCGGCTTGCCGGTCTTGCCCTTGGCCTTCCAATCATCAGCCGCCCACATCAGCATCGCGCGCAGCGCATCCGAATAGGTCGGGCCGTAGAAGAAATTGTAAGGCGCAGCCTTGGCCTTGCCGCTGGTGCCTTCCGGATCGGTCAGCGCTGCGGCATAGGAACCGGACATGTCGGGGATCTTGTCCTGCGCGAGGAAGCCGGTCAGCGCCTCGGTGTCGGCGGTGCCCCAGCCCATGATCGCCGCGACCTTGGTGTCGGGCGCCGACCATTTCTTGTACAGCGCGATCGCGCGTGGCACCTGATAGCCGTAGTCGTTGGTGTCGAGGTTGAGCTGCTTGCCGCCGATCCCGCCGTTCTTGTTGATCCACGCAAACGTGTCGGCGACAGCCTGGCCGTAAGGAGTGCCGACGTCGGACGTGCCGCCGGAATAGTCGGCGAGGTGACCGATCGCGATCTGCGCCTGCGCGGCGGCCGAAAAGGCTGCGAGCGCAAGCGCGAGCGATGCGGTGCTCAAAAGGGATTTTGTCTTCATCGGTTGGTTCCTCCTGTTATCGTTTTGGTCGAGTTGCCCGCGCTCAGTGCGAGAACGGGTAGAGCTTCCAATAGGCCTTGATCTGTCGCCATCGATGCGCGAGCCCATCCGGCTCGAACATCAGGAACGCGATGATGATGAGCCCGATCGCGATCTCGCGCAGGAAGGTGATGTTGGTGTTGAGCGACAGCGCATGGTCGATCGCGCCGCCCTTCAGATGCAGGCTGAGCCATTCCATCGATTCCGGCAGCAGCACGACGAAGGCGGTGCCCATCAATGTGCCCATGATCGAGCCGGTGCCGCCGATGATGATCATGGCGAGGAACAAGATCGAACGCTCGATGCCAAAACCTTCCTGCGAGACGACCTGCTGGTAATGAGCGTAGAGTGCGCCCGCGATGCCGGCGAAGAAGGCCGCGAGCGCAAACGATAGCGTGCGGTATTTCGTCAGGTTGATGCCCATGATCTCCGCGGAGAGATAGTGGTCGCGGATCGCGACCAGCGCTCTGCCGTCGCGCGTGCGCATCAGATTGGTGACGAGGATGTAGCTCGCGAGCACGTAAGCCAGCACGACGTAGAAATATTGCTTATCGCCGCGCAGCGTATAGCCGAAGATCGAGAACGGCTCGGCGCTGGCCGGCACCGAGCCGCCGGAGAACCATTCAGCGCGCGAGAAGAAGTCGAGCAGGATATATTGCGCCGCGAGCGTCGCGATGACGAGATAGAGCCCCTTCAGCCGTGCCGCCGGAATGCCGAAGATCAGGCCAACGAGCGCAGTAACGATGCCGGCGAGCGGGATGGCGAAGAACACCGGGATCGGCGCGTTGTTGGAGATATAGGCCGAGGTGAAGGCGCCAAGCAGGAAGAAGGCGGCGTGCCCGATCGAGATCTGGCCGGTGAATCCGACCAGGATATTGAGGCCGAGAGCCGCGATCGAGAAGATGCCGATCTGAATCAGGATGCTGAGCCAGTAGCCGGAGAAAAATTGCGGTGCGAGACAGAGAAGGAGCACACCGGCAATCGCAAAGTTGCGGCTGGTCCTGGTCGGGAAAATCGTGGTGTCGGCCGCGTAGGTCGTGCGGAAATCACCAGCAGGGATGAGGGCGGGGCCGGCCATGGTCAAATCCGCTCGATGTCACGGGTGCCGAACAGGCCGTAAGGCTTGATCATCAGCACGATGATCAGGACGTAGAACGGCGCGATTTCGTAGAGATTGCCCCAGTGCAGATACTGGCTGTCGACATATTGCGCGATGTTCTCGAGCAGCCCGATGATGATGCCGCCGAGCACGGCGCCGCCGACGGAGTCGAGCCCGCCGAGGATCGCCGCCGGAAACACCTTGATGCCGTAGGCCGCCAGCCCCGACGACACGCCGTTCACCACGGCGACGACGACGCCGGCGACCGCCGACACCGTCGCCGAGATTGCCCAGGCCATCGCGAACACGCTTTTGACGGAAATGCCGAGCGACTGCGCCACCTGCTGATTGAACGCGGTGGCCCGCATCGCAAGGCCGTATTTGGAGGCGCGGAAGAACCAGGCCATGCCGATCATCATCGCGACCGAGACCACGAGGCTCATGATGTAGACAGTCTGGATCTGAAGCCCGAACAGGTTCACCGATTGGCTTTCGAACACCCGCGGGAACGGCTGCGGGTTGACGCCGAACATCCATTTCAGTGCGGCCTGGAACACCGTGGAGAGGCCAATGGTCACCATGATCACCGAAATGATCGGCTCGCCGATCATGGGCCTGAGAATCAGCACCTGGATTGCGATGCCGAACACGAACATGAAGACGAGCGTCATCGGCATGCCGATCCAGAACGGTACCTGATATTTCGCCAGCAGCGCCCAGCACACCCAGGCGCCGACCAGCAAGAGCTCACCTTGCGCGAAGTTGACGACCTGCGTCGCCTTGTAGATCAGCACAAACGACATCGCGACGACGCCATAGAGCGTGCCCACCACGAGGCCGTTGACCAGAAGCTGGAAGAGGAAGGCGGTGTTCATGTACGTTGGACCTTTCGCCTCTCCCCGCTTGCGGGGAGAGGTCGACGTGCGCCGAGCGATGCGAAGCATCGTCCGGAGCGCGGCGGGTGAGGGGAAGCTTCCGCATGCGAGGTGCTAATGAGGTCTCGCACAATTTGGCGGGCGTTCTCGAGACCATCGCGACCGCCCTCGGAGAGGCTCCCCCTCACCCGGATCGCTGACGCGCTCCGGCCTCCCCCCGCAAGCGGGGAGAGGCGAGGGGCTGCGGTGCGCGCGTCCTGGCTCACTCCGCGGCCTCCGCCATATGCGCGCCGGCGTCCAGATCCACCACGCGCAGCGTGGTGCGGACGCGCTGGGTGGTGCCGTCCTGGAAGCGGATCACGGCGTCGACGGGGATGTTGGCGTCGCTGCGATAGATGGCGTCGATGATATCCGCATACTTCTCGTTGATGACGCCGCGGCGCACTTTTCGGGTGCGGGTGAGCTCGCCGTCGTCGGCGTCGAGCTCCTTGTAGAGCAGGAGGAAGCGCGAGATGCGCTGTGCCGGCGGCAGCGTCGCGTTCACGGTCTCGACTTCCTTCTGGAGCAGCGCATAGACCTCCGGCCGCGAGGCGAGGTCGCTATAGGTCGTGAATGAGAGCCGGTTCTTCTCCGCCCATTTCGAGATGATGGAGTAACGGATGCAGATCATGGTCGCGAGCGCGTCGCGGCCGGCACCCAACACTACGGCTTCCGCGATATAGGGCGAGAACTTCAGCTTGTTCTCGATGAATTGCGGCGAGAAGCGTTCACCGCGCGAAGTCTCTGCGAGGTCCCTGATGCGGTCGATGACGACGAGCTGCCTGTTATCGTTGAAATAGCCGGCATCACCCGACAGCATCCAGCCATCCCTGATGTCGGCGACGCTCGCCTCGGGGTTCTTGTAGTAGCCCAGGAACATGTTGGGATGCCGCACCACGATCTCGCCGACACCGTGGACGTCGGCGTTGTCGATGCGGATCTCGACGCTGTCGGCCATCGGCACGCCGGTGGTGTCAGGATCGACCTTGCCGTCGGGATGCAGTGTGTAGGCCCCTAGCAGCTCGGTCTGGCCGTAGAGCGTGCGCAGCGGCACGCCCATCGCCTGGAAGAACTTGAAGGTATCAGGCCCGAGCGCGGCACCACCGGTGGCAGCCGAGCGCAGCCGCGTGAAGCCGAGGCGGTCGCGCAACACGCGGAACAGGATCATGTCGGCGAGGCCCGAATGCTTGCCTTGCGCGAGCGCGGCAAGCCCGGTCTTCATGCCAAGATCGAACAGCCGCTGCTTGAATGGCGTCGCGTCCATCACCTTGGCGCGGACGTCGGCAGCGATCGATTCCCATACGCGTGGCGCAAAGAGCACGAACGTCGGCGCGATCTCACGCAGATCGTTCATCATGGTGTCGGGCTCTTCGACGAAATTGATCTTCATCCGGCAGAGCAGGCCTTTGCCGAGCACATAGACTTGTTCCATGATCCACGGCAGCGGCAGCACCGAGACGTACTCGTCGTCCGGCCCCTTCGGATCGAAGGCGAGATAGGTCGCGCAGTGGCCGAGCACGCGGCCGGCGGCGAGCATCGCGAGCTTCGGATGGGACGTGGTGCCCGAGGTGGTGCAGAGAATCGCGACGTCCTCGCCCTTGGTTTCGTCCACCAGCTTGTCGTAAAGCCCCGGCTCGCGCGCCGCGCGTGCGCGGCCGAGCTCGGCGAGCTTTTCGGCCGGCATCAGCCGCGGATCGTCATATTTCCGCATCCCGCGCGGATCGGAATAGATGATGTGCTTCAGTTTCGGCACGCGATCGGCTAGCCCCAACAGCTTGTCGACCTGCTCCTCGTCCTCGGCGAAGACGAGCTGCGCCTCGCCGTAGTTGAGGAGATAGGACGCCTCCTCATCCAGCACGTCGCGATAGAGTCCGAGGCTCAGACCGCCGATCGCATGGGTCGCCACTTCGGCGGCGACCCAGTCCGGCCGGTTGTCGCCGATGATGCCGATGACGTCGCCGCGCCCAAGGCCGAGCTCGACGAGGCCGAGCGCGAAATCGCGCACCCGGCTCTGGTAGTCTCTCCAGGTGAAGAGACGCCAGAGCCCGAAATCCTTCTCGCGCAGCGCGATCTCGCTGCCATGCTCCTTCGCATTCAGCCGCAGCAGTTTCGGATAGGTGTCGGCCTGCGCGACGCGTCCCGCATAGTCCATCATGCCGCGCACTCCGGGGCCGCGGGCTTGTCGTCGGGATCGACCAGCACCTCGTCCTCTTCGCCAAGATAGGCGCGCTTGACATGGGGATCGGCCAGCACCGCGGCCGGATCGCCCTCGGCGATCTTGCGGCCGAAATCCAGCACCATGACCCGGTGGGAAATATCCATCACCACACCCATGTCGTGCTCGATCATCACCACCGTCATCCCGAACTCCTCGTTGAGATCGACGATGTAGCGGGCCATGTCCTCCTTTTCCTCGAAGTTCATGCCGGCCATCGGTTCATCGAGGAGAATAAGGCGCGGCTCCAGCGCCATCGCGCGTGCCAGCTCGACGCGTTTGCGCAAGCCGTAGGGCAGGGTGCCGGCTTGCGCTTTTCGAACCGATTGCAGGTCGAGAAAGTCGATGATCTCCTCGACCTTGCGGCGGTGCGCGAGCTCCTCCTTGCGCGCGCCGGTCAGCCAGTACAGTGAGCCCGTGATGAAATTGTTCTTCAGCAGGTGATGGCGGCCGACCATGATGTTGTCGAGCACGCTCATATGATGGAACAGCGCGAGATTCTGGAAGGTGCGCCCAATGCCGAGCGAGGCGCGGGCGTTCGGCGTCAATCCAGTGATGTCGCGGTCCTGGTAGAACAGTTGGCCTTCGGTCGGCCTGTATCGACCGGAAATACAGTTCACGATCGAGGTTTTGCCGGCGCCGTTGGGGCCGATGATCGAGAACAGTTCGCCGTCCTTGATGGAAAAGCTGACGTCGGTCAGCGCGCGGACGCCGCCGAACCGCAAGGACACGCCGCGCACTTCAAGACTGGTTGCCACCAATAATTCCCTCCCCGGCGACGGCGCTTTTGCGCTCTTTCGTCCATTTCCTTGGGCCGATCCTATATCGGCCGTTCGGACGAAACCATGCAGCCGATGGTCCCGGCCCGATCACGCGATGCGGCGTTGTCCCCATTGGGAACAAAAGCCGCACCGCGAGAGGTGGTCCTCAATAGGGTAAAGCGCTATTTTGAAATGTCTTGCGCCTGACAATTCGTCGGCAAAGTTTTTCGCGGGGGTGGGGACTGCTTCTTTTGCCGCAGGGCGAGCGATGCGAACTTGCTGCGGTGCAGCAATCGGGCGGGGTGACGTTACGGTGCGGTTGGCCTTGGGATCATGATTTCGGAGGATCAGTTGAAGCGCGTCGCCGCCTGGTCGCGCGAGCTCACGATGCGCGAGATTGAGGTTGCCCGCGCCGGGATTATCGAAAAATCCTATGTCAACGGCGAGACCGTCTTCATGCGCGGCGACAAGTTCGACTATTGGGCCGGCGTGGTCAGTGGGCTCGCGCGGATGGGCGGGGTATCGCGCGACGGCAAGGAGACGAGTTTGGCGGGGCTCACCGCGGGAGCCTGGTTCGGCGAGGGCAGCGTGCTCAAGAACGAGCCGCGGCGTTACGAAGTGGTCGCGCTCCGCGACAGCCGTCTCGCTCTCATGGAGCGCAGTGCCTTCCTGTGGCTGTTCGAGAACAGCGTCGGCTTCAACCGCTTCCTGGTGCGCCAGCTCAACGAGCGGCTCGGCCAGTTCATCGGCATGCTCGAGGTCAACCGCACGCTGGACGCCACCGCACGCCTTGCTCGCAGCATCGCTTCGCTGTTCAACCCGATCCTCTATCCGGATTCCAAGACGCATCTGGAGATCACGCAGGAGGAGATCGGCGCACTCTCGGGCATGTCGCGGCAGAACGCGAACCGCGCGCTGAACCGGCTCGAGAAGGAGGGGCTGCTGCGGCTCGAA
The DNA here is from genome assembly GCF_053572325.1 of Bradyrhizobium sp. UFLA05-112. Classification (NCBI taxonomy): domain Bacteria; kingdom Pseudomonadati; phylum Pseudomonadota; class Alphaproteobacteria; order Hyphomicrobiales; family Nitrobacteraceae; genus Bradyrhizobium; species Bradyrhizobium sp. UFLA05-112. The sequence continues at coordinate 67,791 of NZ_JBANBK010000016.1, forward strand.
TATGGTGGCATCACCATCCTCGATGTCGAGCGGTTGCGCGGATATGGGGATTAGGGCTGGCGGCGCCAATCCTTCATCGCGCATTGGCTGGCGCGTGTGCCGGCCACAGATCGTCGCGCCAGCGCACCGCAATCGCCATCATCGCGATGAACCCAGAGATCGCATACAGCGAGCCCGTCGCCGAATAGCCGATGCGATCGATCAAGCTGCCCGCCGCGAGCAGCCCGAGCGGCAAGCCGTAGATCACCATCATGCGCACCCCCATCACGCGGCCCCGGAGGTGCGCGCTCGCCGCACGCATCAGGATCACTGCGGCTGATATCATCGACATGCTCTGGGCGATGCCGGCGAGCACGAGGCAGGCCATGGCGACCGGCATGGTCCTCAGTCCGACGAACACCAGCAGCATCGCGTACCAGGCGAGTGTCGCGCCGATCAGAAGCCGGGCGATGCGCAAGCCGCCCACAAGGCTGAGCGTGATCGAACCGATCAGCGAGCCCACGGCGAAACTCGCCGACAGATAGCCGAGACCGGTCTGATCGGTATGAAAGATGTCGCGCGCGACGAAAGGCAATAGTCCGTTCGTCAGCGGAAATGCCGTCAGATTGGCCAAAAACGCGACGCAGAGCGCCGCTCTCATCCCTGGGCCATTCCAGGCGTAAACGATGCCCTCTTTCAGGTCGCGCATCAGTCTCGCGCCGGTGCGGTCGTCCACCGGGCGATGGCTTGCGGCAGAGGACTTTGGCGGCCGGGTCAGGCAGAGCATCAGGATCGCGGCCACGAAGTAGAGACAGGCGATCGCCACATAAACGAGGCCGATACCAAGCGCGGCAAACAGACCGGCGCCGGTCAAGGCGCCCGCGATGCGTGCACTATCCTGGGTCGTGCGCGACAGGCTGATGGCACCAACCAGTTGTTCGGCCGGCATGATGCTGGCGAGCAGCGCACCGCGAATCCCGAGATCCGAAGGACGGATCAGGCCCATGACCGCGACGATGATCATCACATTGAGCGGTGCCAGATGGCCGCTTAGGGCCAGCGCCATGATGGTCGAGGACAGCGCCGTATAGGCAAGACGCATGGCGACGAGAAGATCCCGGTGACCCATGCGGTCTCCGATCATCCCGAACACCGGTGCGGTCAGTGTCCCGACATATTGCAGCGATGCCAGGATCGTGAGCAGCAGCACCGAGCCGGTCTCCACCATGATGTACCAGCCGAGCACCAGCGTTTCCACCTCGAATGCCCAGGAGGTGAGCAGATCGGATGGCCATTGAAAGCGATAGTTGCGGATGCGGAACGGCGCGAGCGCGGAAGGTCGTGTGGCTGTGCTCAAGATGTGATGACGGGTTTCACGGCGATTCCCTGCCCTTATTATTTGCTTTTTCTGTTCGTCAGCGTAGTGCCGGCGATACGCGTGTCAATTGACGCTACCGCATGCCGCCATGCTAGCCGACATCAGGCGATGTGCCATGCGTTGCGCAACCCGTTTCGTGGAGGGATAGACGAGCCGCCGCTTGCTCTTCCGGCGCGTCGAGCCCATTCTGGTCCACACCCCGGACCCATTCGGCAGGAGCCAGGGGATCGCGCCATCGCGGCGTACACGAGGTCTTGGGCCATGAAAGGTCTTGGGCCATGAAAGGTCTTGGACAGGGTCTTGGGCCATGAACTGCTCGGGTTGCGGTTTCGAGGTTCAGAGTGGCTTTGCCTTCTGCCCGAAGTGCGGCACGAAGCAGCCGCGCGCGTGCCCTGGCTGCGGCTTTCCATGTGCGCCGGATTTCGCATATTGCCCGAAATGCGGCGCTCTCGTCTGTGAGGCCCCCCAAGGCGGCGGGCAGGCATCGGTGCGGACGAGCCCGACGATCATCCCGATCAGGTCCTCCTCGCCGCCGCTCGCGCCGACGGTTGAGGCTCAACACGCGTTTCGACCGCAGCCCGAGAAGATCGATAGCGAGGCAAATCGTCGTACCATCACCGTGCTGTTTGCCGACCTCAGCGGCTTCACTGCGATGACCGAGCGGCTCGACCCCGAGGTCATGCAGACGCTTCAGAACGAACTATTCGAGGAACTGACGGCCGCGGTGCAGAGCTTTGGCGGCTTCGTGGACAAATTCATCGGCGATGCGCTGCTTGCTCTTTTTGGTGCGCCAGCCGCGCACGAGGACGACCCTGAGCGGGCGATCCGCGCGGCTCTGGACATGATCAGCCGGACGGCGCGCCTCAGCGAACGCGCGAAGGCGTATGCCGGCTCACCGCTGCTGCTCCATGTCGGTATCAACACCGGGCATGTCGTTGCGGGAGGGTTGGGTGTGGGTGTTGCCAAATCCTATTCGGTAACCGGCGACACGGTGAATACCGCACAGCGATTGCAGTCCATGGCGCCTCCGGGCGAGGTCCTGGTCGGGCCGCTGACCCACCGTCTGACCCGGCATGCTTTCTCCTATGACTCGCTTGGCGAGGTCTCGCTCAAGGGCAAGATGGGCAGCGTCCTGGTCCATCGTCTGAAGGGGGCGCTCGACACGCCCCGTGCAGCAAGAGGCCTCGACACGCTAGGCCTCAGCGCGCCCCTGATCGGGCGCGACACCGAGCTTGCCCGCGTGATCGGCAGCCTTGATCGCGCGTGCAGCGGCGCGGCTCAACTGGTGCGGCTGGTCGGCGAAGCAGGAATCGGGAAAACGCGCCTGGTGAACGAATTCGTCGCTCGCATCCGCGATGAGGATCGCTTCGCGGGTGTGGCGATCCGGCAGGCCGTCTGCTCGCCTCTGGGCGAACAATCCTACGGCACACTCGCCGCGGTGTTGCGCAGCGCCTATGGCATCGCGCAGAAGGCCAGCGCCGCAGAGGCGGAGGCGAAGCTTGCCGAAGCGCTGTCGGAGCTTGGCCTCGCGGCCGAGGAGACCGACCGCTTGATGCCCCTCTATCTGCACGTTCTTGGCCTCGGCGACCCCAGCGCCGTGCTCAGGCATGTCGAGCCCGAACAGCTCCGTCGACAGATCTTTTTCGCGATCCGCACCGTCTTCGAACGCCGCCTCGCCTTGTCACCGCTTCTGATCATCGTCGAGGACCTGCACTGGGCCGATGCGGTGTCGCTTGAAGCACTGCGATTCCTTATGGATCGGCTGGAGCGGACGCGGCTGATGCTGCTGTTCACCCATCGGCCAATGCTCGAGCTTGATCAGTTCGGTTCGAGTCGGATCAGTCACACGACCCTTCGGCTGTCTCCGCTTGGCGATGCTGACGGACAAAAACTGCTCGCGGCCTACTTCAGTCATGGTTGGCGTGAGGCACCGGGACAGCTGTTCAGTCGAATCCTCGAGCGCGCGAGCGGCAACCCGCTTTTCCTCGAGGAGATCATTCGCGGCCTCATCGAAGCCGGCGCCGTCGAGCGTGATGGTGCGCAGTGGCGGATGAAGTCGGATGAAGCCGCTACCGATATTCCGGCAAGCGTTCAGGCGCTTTTGCTGGCGCGCCTGGACCGGTTGCCGCACGAGGTGCGCCGCCTGGCTCAGGAGGCTGCGGTGATCGGTCCGCGCTTTGATGCGGCTGTTCTCGGTGCGACAGCAACCGAGCGGGCGAGGGTCGAGGCAGGGCTCGAACTTCTGTGCGACGCCGAGATCATCGAGGAGGTCGCAGGCTCGAACACGATTTCGCTGCGGAGCTATCGCTTCACGCAAACCATGCTCCAGGACGTGATCTATCAGAACCTGCTAATGCAGCGACGGATCGAGCTCCATGGTCGCATTGGTGCCGCTCTGGAGCGGCTCTATGGCAACGAGCCCGAGCGGCTCGAAGATCTCATCTTGCTTGGACACCACTTCAGTCTGAGCGCAAGCAAGTCGAAAGGAGCGCGTTATCTGGGCGCGGCCGGCGATCGCGCGCGCGCGAGCTATGCCAACGACGATGCCCTGCGTTTCTACCAGCAGTCCCTTTCCGTGCTGTCGACCGGTAGTGAACGGGAGCCGGAGTGCCTGGTCTTGTGCGAGCGCATCGCGGACCTGTGTCGCGTGGCCGGCCGCCGAAGTGCTGCCGAGGAGCACTACCAGAGTGCCCTGGAGGGGCACCGCATCGCACGGGACAGCATCGGTGAAGCGCGAATTCTTCGCAAGCTCGGCCGATTGTTGTGGGACGCCGGCAAGCGCATCAAGGCAGAGGCGCACTATGCTGAAGCGGCTGACCGGCTTGGCGGCATCGAGGCGCCGATCGAGTGGGCGCACCTCCTGCAAGAACGCGGCCGACTTGCGTTTCGCGTGGGTGATCACGTCGCTGCCGCAAGATGGGCGGAGGAGGCACTCGGCTATGCGAGGTCCGTGCCGGCGGACGCGGACGGGCAGGCCGGGCTCGAGGCGGCGCGCGCTATTGCGGAGGCGCTCAACACCAAGGGGGTCGCGCTGGCCCGGCTTGGACGGCACCAGGAGGCCGTGGGCGAGGTGGAGCAAAGTGTCGCGGCAGCGGAAGCCGCCGGCCTGCTCAACGCGGCGTGTCGCGGCTACACCAACCTCAGCGTGCTCTATACGATCGTCGATCCGGCGCAAGCCATGGAGGTTTGCCGGCGCGGACTCGGGGTGGCGCGTCGCATAGGCGATCTCGGCTTCCAGGCGCGACTCCTCGCCAACTTTGCCGTCGCCTGTTGCACTTTCACGGACAGATGTACCGACGAGGGAGTGCCGGCTGCCGAAAAGGCGGTCGAGATCGATCGTGCGCTCGACCAGCGCGAGCATCTCCCGGTGCCGCTGATCGTTCTTGGGCAGATCCATCAATGCCATTTCCGTCCCGACCTCGCCGTCCGCTGCTACAACGAGGCCATCGAGGTGGCGAACGAAACCGGCGAGCCGCAGCAGCTGTTTCCGTGCTATGATGGTCTTGCGACGCTGAACCTTGATCGCGGCGACATGCCCGAGGCCGAGCGATATTTCGCGCTAGCCCAGGACGTCTGCGACCGGCACGGGCTTGATCCTGCTGGACTGATCGTACTGCCGTTTCTTGACTAGCCAATGTGAGGGAGTTCAATGATGTCAGACCGCCATCTCGATGGACCACTTCAACCGGGCGATCGCGCACCGAACATCGTGCTGGACGCCATCACGCGCGAAGGAAAGATCGCGCTCGAGGATTATCGCGGGCACAGTCCAATATTGGTCGGCTTGTTTCGTGGCCTGCACTGCCCGTTCTGCCGGCGCCATATCGCGGCGCAGGCGCAGCTTGACGGCGCGCTGCGCGGGAAGGGCATCGAAAGTCTCACGGTGGTCAATACGCCGATCGATCGCGCGCGGCTCTACTTCCGCTATCATCCATTGCCCAACCTGCTCGCCGCGTCCGACCCCGAGCGGGTCTCGCATCGCGCGTTCGGCCTGCCCAATCTCGAGTTCACGGAAAACGAAACCGAGTGGCCGCGTAAGGTGGGCATGGATGTGGTCATGAGCATGCCGGTCGCGATGCCAGGCGAATTGCCCGGGCCGATGAATCGGCCGGCGGCGGCCGAGTACCTCAACAACAAGGACGGCTACGAGATGATGGAAGCCGATCAGCGCATGGCGGCGACCGGCCAAGGCCAGCTGTTCGGCCAGTTCCTGCTCGATCGGGAAGGGATCGTGCGCTGGACGTTTACGGAGGTTCCTGACGGCGGCCAACGCATGTTCGGAGCGCCGAGCCCACAGGAGTTGATGTCGGCCGCCTCGCAGGTGGCGGGCTAGGTACCTGGCGATTGACCCGCCACGTTCGGCCGTTTCTCTGCGAGCGCCGCCGCCACCGCCGAGATGAGCGGGCGCATGAAGTAGTGGTCTTCCACCGGTGAGACGTCGGTGCGCAAGCCGTGCGCCGCGAGCTCGCTCGAGACCGCCGGCCCCACCGATGCAATCAGCGTCCGCTCGAACCCAGCGCGCAGGCGCGCCTCACTGCCATGCGCCCTCGCGGCTTCGATCAGGCGGCGCACCTGGCCGAGATTGGTGAGCGCGATGGCATCGATCCGCCCTTCCGCCATGTCGTCGATCGCGGTGACGATATTCGCATCCGCCGCCTTCGGATCGTAGACATAGGGCAACACGGTATCGACTTCGGCGCCTTGCGCCTCGAGCGAGCCGATCAGCGCGCTGTGATCCTTGTCCGGATAGACCTGCAGGCCGAGGCTGTGCCCCCCGAGATCGGTCTTTGCCAGCATCTCGATGACGCCCTCGGTGGTCGGCTTTTCCGTGGTCTGCTGCGCCTCCAGCCCGACCTCGCGCAGGGCGCGCCCCGGCTTCGGCCCGCGGGTGAATTTTCGCGATTTGGCGAGCGCTGCGACAAACGCCTGATCGATCCCGCGCTCGCGCGCGAGCTTCATCATCCGTCGCAGGCCTTCGCCGGTCATCAGCACGAGGTCGTCGAACGGCTTGTCGATACAGCGTCGGATCCAGGCCTCGACCGGCGCGGGATCCGGCGCGTCGTGAATGGCGAACATCGGGCATTGCACGACGTCGGCGCCTTGTTCGGCGAGAAGCTTGGAAAATTGGGCCTCCTCGCGCGTTTCCAGGATCAGGATGCGGTAGCCGTTCAGCCGGTCGGCCATGGTCGAGCCTCGCTTTGCAATTGCAATGTTACGTTCATCCTGACTCCGCTCTTGGGATTGGCGCAAGGCGGGCTCCGGTGATAGAGCAGGACGCAAATCGGCCTGTTCCGTATCGTTTGCCCAAACCTTCATCAAGCTCATGCCCGACCATCAATACGTTCTGACGCTTTCCTGTCCGGATCGCCCCGGCATCGTCTCGGCAGTGTCGACCTTCCTTGCCCATAACGGTCAGAACATTCTCGACGCCCAGCAGTTCGACGACGTGGAGACCAAGAAGTTCTTCATGCGAGTCGTGTTCACGGCGGCCGATCTCGCCGTCGAACTGTCGGCCTTGCAGACCGGCTTTGCCGCGATCGCGGAGCGCTTCGGCATGGAATGGCAGATGCGCGACCGCGCCGCGCATCGCCGCGTGATGCTGCTGGTATCGAAGTCCGACCACTGCCTGGTCGACATCCTCTATCGCTGGCGCACCGGCGAATTGCCGATGAGCCCGACCGCGATCGTCTCCAACCATCCGCGCGAGGCCTATGCCGGGCTCGATTTCGGCGAGGTCCCGTTCCACCATCTGCCGATCACCAGGGAAACCAAGCGCGAGCAGGAGGGGCAGATCCTCGATCTCGTCGCCAGGACGAAGACCGATCTCGTGGTGCTCGCCCGCTACATGCAGATCCTGTCGGACGATCTATCCGCAAAGCTGTCGGGACGCTGCATCAACATCCACCACTCGTTCCTGCCGGGCTTCAAGGGCGCAAAGCCCTATCACCAGGCTCATGAGCGCGGTGTGAAGCTGATTGGAGCGACCGCGCATTACGTCACGCGCGATCTGGACGAAGGTCCGATCATCGACCAGGACGTCGAGCGGATCAGCCATCGCGACACGCCGGCGGATCTCGTCCGCAAGGGCCGCGACATCGAACGCCGCGTGCTGGCGCGCGCGATGCGCTACCATCTCGACGACCGCGTCATCCTCAACGGGCGCAAGACCGTGGTGTTCGTGGATTAGTGGATGACGAGTGGCGAATAGTGGGTGGAAGAAGCGGAGCTTCCTATTCGCTATTCCCTATTCGCCATTCGCCTCTTCAATGAACCGCGCCGCCTGACGTCGAGCCCGTGGCGCCCTTCTGCGCCTGCTCTTCCTTCTCGCGGTCGGCCGCCGGCATCAGCCGCTTGCGCTCGCGCTCTTTCATGTAGGCGTCGTATTGCGGCGTGCCCGGTCGCGGCGGTGCGTCCGCCGGCAGGCCGCCAGCCCATTGCGGAATGTAGTCGCCCATGCCGGCCGACAGTTTCTCGTTCACCGTGCCGCAGCCGGACAGCCCCGCCGTGAGCGCGAGGAGGATGAGGAGGAAGCGGAAACGTTTCGACATTGTAAGTAGCGTAGGGAATCGGAACGGGTTAGCCGGAGGCCGGCTGGAGCCGGCGCCGAGGAGACTAGCCATCAACAAGGTAAAATAGACTTATTCGAGATAGGTTACATCATACCATTTTTGCGGCGGTCTCGAGAATTTCCGGATATACAGATTCTGCAAGGGGAAGCCGAAATCCTCCATCCACGCCGCTCGTCCCATCTGTGGACTGCCGCGGCGGCTTCGCGACAAAGTGCCCTGTTCGGCGACGGGGTTTTTCGTTGACAAGTCCATTTTATTTGTACAAGCGTACAAATAGTATGGCTAGCGTCGGGATGCTCAGGTTACCTCGACGTAACCGCAATACGGCTCCCGCTGCTGGCAACCGGAACGCGGCTTGCGCCGAATGGTCGCCAAACGTCCGATTGACAATGGGGGCGCGAAAGACGCCATGTGGCGCGCGACAACGCTCGCGCGCGAGCCAGGGTGAGGCAAGGACCAGGCGCTCGGTCCGGCACACGAGAGGTCAGGAATGAAGGGGAGGGACATCTGATGTTCGAACGCAACGTGTTTTCTCGGGCCGCCGCGGTGGCCGCTATCGCGGGCCTTGCGGCCGTCGCGCCTGCCAGGGCGGAAGATACCGTGAAGGTCGGCCTGATTCTGCCAATGACCGGCGGCCAGGCCTCGACCGGCAAGCAGATCGAGAACGCGATCAAGCTCTACATGCAGCAGAAGGGCGACACCGTCGCCGGCAAGAAGGTCGAGATCATCGTCAAGGACGATGCCGCGATTCCCGATAAGACCAAGACGGCCGCGCAGGAGCTGATCGTCAACGACAAGGTCAATTTCATCGCCGGTTTCGGCGTGACGCCGGCGGCACTCGCCGCTGCGCCGCTCGCCACCCAAGCCAAGATTCCGGAAGTCGTGATGGCGGCCGGCACCTCGATCATCACCGAGCGCTCGCCCTACATCGTGCGCACTAGCTTCACGCTGGCGCAGTCCTCGACCATTATCGGCGATTGGGCGGTGAAGAACGGCATCAAGAAGGTCGCGACGCTGACCTCGGACTATGCGCCGGGCAATGACGCGCTCAACTTCTTCAAGGAGCATTTTGTCGCCGGCGGCGGTGAGGTGGTCGAAGAGGTCAAGACGCCGCTCGCCAATCCCGACTTTGCGCCGTTTCTCCAGCGCATGAAGGACGCAAAACCCGACGCGATCTTCGTGTTCGTGCCGGCCGGCCAGGGCGGCAACTTCATGAAGCAGTATGCCGAACGTGGCCTCGACAAGGCAGGCATCAAGGTGATCGGGCCGGGCGACGTCACCGACGACGATCTCCTCAACAACATGGGCGATGCCGTGCTGGGCACCGTGACCGCGCATCTCTACTCCGCGGCGCATCCCTCGCAGATGAACAAGGACTTCGTCGCTGCCTACAAGAAGGCGTTCGGCAACCGTCCGGGCTTCATGGCCGTGAGCGGCTATGATGGCATCCATTTGATCTACGAGGCGCTCAAGAAGACGAATGGCGACACCGACGGCACCAAGCTGATCGAGGCTATGAAGGGGCAGAAGTGGGAGAGCCCGCGCGGCCCGATCTCGATCGATCCCGAGACCCGCGACATCGTGCAGAACATCTACATCCGCAAGGTCGAGAAGGTCGACGGCGAGCTCTACAATGTCGAATTCCAGACGTTCGAAGCCGTCAAGGATCTCGGCAAGACCAAGAAGTGACGCGCTTTTCTAAACCTCTCCCGCTTGCGAGAGAGGTCGGCGCGAAGCGACGGGTGAGGGCTCCCTCAATACGGGGATTGTCCCGTTGCGGAGAGACCCTCTCCCCAGCCCTCTCCCGCAAGCGGGAGAGGGAGCACAGCAGACCTCATATCTTTTCGACAACGATCTGCCCTCGATGACCGCAATCCTCACCAACCTGTTCGATGGCGTTGCCTACGGCATGCTGCTGTTCGTGCTCGCTTGCGGGCTCGCGGTCACGCTCGGCCTGATGAACTTCGTCAATCTCGCGCACGGCGCCTTTGCGATGTCCGGCGGCTATATCTGCGCCGTGCTGGTCAACCAGCAGGGCTGGCCGTTTTTCGCCGCACTACCGCTCGCCTTCGTCTCCGCCGCCGTGATCGGCATCGCGCTGGAGCGAACGCTCTACCGCCACCTCTATGCGCGCAGCCATCTCGACCAGGTGCTGTTCACGATTGGCTTGACGTTCATGTCGGTCGCCGCGGTCGACTACGTCATGGGATCGTCGCGGGTGTTCATCAATCTGCCGGCGGCGCTCCAAGGCCAGTTCGACCTGTTCGGCGTCGGTATCGGCCGCTACCGCCTGATGATCGTCATCATCTGCGGGCTCCTCACCATCGCGCTCCAGCTCGTGCTGGCGAAGACCCGCTTTGGCAGCCGTCTGCGTGCCGCCGTCGACGATCCGCGCGCCGCGAGTGGCCTCGGCATCAACGTGCCACAGGTGTTCGCCTTCACCTTTGCTTTCGGCTGCGGCCTCGCGGGCCTCGGCGGCGCGCTGAGCGCGGAGATCCTTGGGCTCGATCCGTATTTCCCGCTGAAATTCATGATCTACTTCCTGATCGTGGTCACCGTGGGCGGCTCCTCCTCAATTACCGGTCCATTTCTGGCGTCGCTGCTGCTCGGCATCGGCGACGTCGCCGGCAAGTACTACGTGCCCAAGATGGGTCCGTTCGTGATCTACACCATGATGATCGTGATCCTGATCTGGCGCCCGAACGGCCTGTTCGGCCGCACGGCCGCACGTTGAGTTGAGCCGATGAGCGCTGCATCCGACGTCGGTTATCACGCCCAGCGACATGCGCGCTGGCACTATGGCGAAGTCGCATTCTGGCTGATCGTGCTGGCCTGCGGCTTCGTGTTTCCCTCGCGCTACCTGATCATGACCGACATCGTGCGGCTCGCGCTGTTTGCGATGTCGCTCGACCTGATCCTTGGCTATGCCGGTATCGTCTCGCTCGGACATGCCGCCTTCTTCGGCGTCGGCGCCTATGCCGCTGGGCTTCTTGCGCTGCACGGCATCATCAACGAGCCGGTGCTTGCGCTGATCGTCGCGGGCCTCGCCGCGATGGTGCTCGGCTTCGCCACGAGCTTCTTGGTGATCCGTGGTGTCGACCTGACCCGGCTGATGGTCACGCTCGGCATCGCGCTGCTGCTGGAGGCACTGGCCGAGCGCTTCTCCAACATCACAGGCGGCACTGATGGTCTGCAAGGCATCGAGATGCAGCCGATTTTTGGGGTGCTTGCCTTCGACATGTTCGGCAAGACCGGGTTCTTCTATTCCGTCGCCGTCCTGTTCGTGCTGTTTCTGCTCGCGCGCCGCATCGTGCATTCGCCGTTCGGCCTGTCGCTGCGCGCCATCAAGAACAATCCGCTCCGAGCCGCCGCCATCGGCATTCCCGTCAACCGCCGCCTGATCGCGATCTATACGCTCGCCGCGTTCTATGCGGGGATTGCGGGCGCGCTGTTCACCCAGACTACCGCGATCGCCTCGCTCGACGTGTTCGCCTTCGAGCGCTCGGCCGATCTGATGCTGGTGCTCGTGATCGGCGGCACCGGTTATCTCTATGGCGGGCTGATCGGCGCGGTCGTGTTCCGCATGCTGCAGGAATGGTTCTCGACGATCACCCCGCAATATTGGCAGTTCTGGATCGGCCTCGTGCTGGTCGTGATCGTGCTGGTCGGCCGCCAGCGCCTGCATCGCTGGGTGCTGTTCGTGCCGAACCTGATCATCAAGCAGGTAGCCGGTCGCAAGGCGGTCGTCGCCGTGCCGGAGGGCGACGCATGACCATCGCGCTCGAAACCCAGAATCTCGAAAAGACGTTCGGAGGCCTGCGCGTCACGCGCGACCTGTCGCTCAAGATCGAGCAGGGCGCCCGTCACGCCCTGATCGGCCCGAACGGCGCCGGCAAGACCACGGTGATCAACCAGCTTACCGGCGTGCTCAAGCCGAACTCGGGACGCATCCTGCTCGAAGGCCAGGACATCACCGATCTGCCCGTGCACAAGCGCGTGCTGCGCGGCCTGTCGCGCACCTTCCAGATCAACCAGCTCTATCCCGACCTGACGCCGCTCGAAACCATTGGGCTAGCGGTCTCCGAACGCCTCGGCCATGGCGGCGACTGGTGGCGGCGCATGGGCACCCGCGACGACGTCAATGGCGAGATTGCCGAGCTCCTCAAGCACTTCCATTTGCTCGACGTCATGAACGAGCAGACCGTGACGCTGCCGTATGGCAAGCAGCGCTTGCTCGAGATCGCGGTCGCAATCGCGGCCAAGCCGCGCGTGCTGCTGTTAGATGAACCCGCCGCCGGCGTGCCCGAGAGCGAGCGCCACGACATCCTGGCCGTGGTCGCAGCGCTGCCCCGTGACGTCACCGTGCTCCTGATCGAGCATGACATGGATCTCGTCTTCTCGTTCGCCGACCGCATCTCGGTACTGGTTGCCGGCGCGCTGCTCACGGAGGGTCCGCCGGATCAAGTGGCGCGCGACCCGCAAGTCAAGGCCGTCTATCTCGGCGAGGAGGCGGTCAATGTCTGACCTGCTCGCAATCGACTCACTTCGCGTCGGCTACGGCGAGGCGGTGGTGCTGCCCAACATGTCCTTGCGCCTCGCCGAGGGGCAGGTGCTGGCGCTGCTGGGCCGCAACGGTACCGGCAAGACCACGCTGATCAACTCCATCGTCGGCGTCACCCGGCGCTTTTCCGGCTGGGTCGCGCTCGCCGGCGCCGATGTCACCTCGCTGCGGCCCGACCAGCGCGCGCGCGCCGGCATCGGCTGGGTGCCGCAGGAGCGCAACATCTTCCGCTCGCTGACGGTGGAGGAGAACATGACCGCCGTGGCTCAGCCCGGCCTCTGGACGGTCGAGAAGGTCTACGAGATGTTCCCGCGGCTGAAGGAGCGGCGGAGCAATTTTGGCAACCAGCTCTCCGGCGGCGAGCAGCAGATGCTGGCGATCGGCCGCGCGCTGACCCTCAATCCCAAGGTCCTGTTGCTGGACGAGCCGACCGAGGGTCTTGCGCCGATCATCGTCGAGGAGCTTCTGAAGGCGATCGGGACTATCACCCGGGCCGGCGGCATCTGCTCGATCATCGTCGAGCAGAACGCCCAAAAGATTCTGGGGCTTGCCGACCGCGTTGTGATATTGGAGCGCGGAACGATCGTCCACGACGCCCCGAGCGCCGCGCTGAAGGCCGACCCATCGGTCCTCGAGCGCCATCTGGGCGTCGCCGGGGCGGCCGCCCACTAGTCTGTCTGACGCGTCTTCTTCACGCGAACCGGTACCCACTTCGCTTGAAAACGCTATTGAAAATTTGGGAGTGAACCAATGCAGCGAACCAAAGCCCCCTTCCGCGCCGACGAGGTCGGCAGCCTCCTGCGTCCGGCGAAGATCAAGGAAGCTCGCGCGAAGCTGGAGAAGGGCGAGATCTCGGCCGATGATCTGCGCAAGATCGAGGACGTGGAGATCGAGAAGGTCGTGCACAAGCAGGCCTCGATCGGCCTGAAGCTCGCAACTGACGGCGAATTCCGCCGCTCCTGGTGGCATTTCGACTTCCTGGCGAAGCTCACCGGGTGCGAAATGTTCCACCCGGACACCGGCATCCAGTTCGCGGGCGTCGAGACACGGCATGACGCGGTGCGGGTGATCGGCAAGCTCGACTTCCCCGACCACCACCCGATGCTCGACCACTTCAAGTTCCTGAAGAAGTATGCCGATCAGGCCCACGTCACCGCCAAGATGACGATTCCTTCGCCCGCGGTGCTGCATTTCCGCGGCGGCCGCAAGGCGATCTCCAAGGACGTCTATCCCGATCTCGATGCTTTCTACGAGGACCTCGGCAAGACCTATCGCAAGGCCGTCAAGGCCTTCTACGACGCCGGCTGCCGCTATCTCCAGTTCGACGACACCGTGTGGGCCTATCTCTGCTCGCAGGACGAATTGAAGAAGGCGCGCGAGCGCGGCGACAATCCCGATGGTCTGCAGCAGATCTATTCGCGCATCATCAACTATGCGCTCGCCGAGAAGCCCGCGGACATGGTGATCTCGACCCATGTCTGCCGCGGCAATTTCCGCTCGACCTGGATCTCCTCGGGTGGCTACGAGCCGGTCGCCGAAACCCTGCTCGCCGGCACCAACTACGACGGCTACTTCCTGGAATATGACTCAGACCGCGCCGGCGGCTTCGAGCCGCTGCGCTTCCTGCCCAAGGGCAACAAGGTCGTCGTGGTCGGCGTCATCACCTCGAAGTTCGGCGAGCTCGAGAAGAAGGACGACATCAAGCGCCGTCTCGAGGAAGCCGCCAAGTTCGCGCCGGTGGAGCAGCTCGCGCTCTCCCCGCAGTGCGGCTTCGCCTCGACCGAGGAAGGCAACATCCTCTCCGAGGAGGAGCAGTGGGCCAAGCTCAGCCTGGCGGTTGAGATCGCGAAGGAAGTGTGGGGCAACTAAGAGCACCACGTAATCCGTCACGTGAGTGACGGGGAGGGGCCCTACCGCTGTCATTCCCCGCGAAGGCGGGGAATCCAGTACGCCGCGGCTTTTCCGTACCTTGCACTGTCTCTGGAATACTGGATCGCCCGGTCGAGCCGGGCGATGACACTTGAGCGTGATGCGAGCAGCGCCGCGCTCCTGTTGGGCAGCGCGCCAGCGCCCTCACTTCTCCGCCAGATAAACCTCGCCCAGCAGCGACGAGTTCGACCACGGCACCTGCTGGTTCCTGGTGGATGAGACCACCTCGGCGCGCACGCGCGTCAGCATCTGCTGCACCTCGAGCCCAGGCGTGCCGATATGGCGGGAAAGGGCCGACGAGAATGGTGAATTGGCGCCTTCGCCGTCGAGCGCAACCTGGCCGGGCGCGGTGGCGAATGCGATCAGCGTGCCGGCCCCCAGCGTCGCGCCCGCGCCGAGACTGGTCGGAGCCGCGAGACCTGAGGCGGCCTCGATGCCTCGATTGGCGCCTGCGCTCGCGATCTGCGGCGCCATCGGGTTGTTACGGCAGGCATCGAAGATCAGGAGGTTGGTGCGGACCTGATCGTCGAGGCCGGCCATGATCGTATCCATGTCGATCATCGCCTCCGTCAGGTGGGCGCCTGCCTTCAGCTCCACATCGATCGGGATGAGATAGTTGCGGCCGTCGATCTGCACGCCGTGGCCGGCGTAGTAGACCACCGCGACCTGCGCCCGCGCCGCATCGCGCAGGAAGTCGCGCGTCATCTTCTGCATCGCGGCGCGGTCGAGGTCGATGCCCTCCGACACCGTGAAGCCGATGTCGCGCAGGCTCTTTGCGACCGCGCGCGCATCGTTGGGCGGATTGGGCAGCGCCTTGACGTGGGCATAGGCGCCGTTGCCGATGATCAGCGCCATGCGCTTGCCGCGGCCTGCCGGAGCGGGCGAGGATGCCGTGCTTGCTTGCTGCGCGGGGGCTGCCGTCTGCTGCGCCGTCGAGGTTGGCGCATCGCGCGGCACCGGCACGGTTGCATCTGATAGCAGCGACAGCCGCACCTTGGCGGTCGCCTGGTTGGACTTGCTGCCGGCGTCCGACGCGGTGACGCCGAGCGCGCCCTTGTAGTCCTCCCTGGCGTGCGCGTAATCGCCCTTGGCCTCAAAGGCGAGCCCGCGGAACGTGTAGGCCGAGATCAGCACGCTGTTCGGCGGCGTCATGATGTTGACAGGTGGCTTGTCCTTGGCGAGCCGGATCGCCTCGCTGCCGTCGGCAATGGCGCGGTCGAGCTCGCCCTTGGCGCGCCAGATCGTGGTTCGGTGCACCAGCGGCTGCGACAGGCTCGGGTCGATGCGGATGGCCTGGTTGATGTCGGCAAGCGCAGCGTCGAGGTCGCCGAGCGCTTCCTTGCAGGCGCCGCGGTTCTGGTAGGAGAAGGCCGATTTCGGGTCGGCCTTTATCGCCGCGTCGAAATCTGCAATCGCCTTGGCGTAGTCCTTCCTGCCTTGATAGGCGTTGCCGCGGTTGTGGAAGATGATTCCGCTCGGTGGCCCGAGCTTCAGCGCGTCGTCGAAATCGGCGATCGCGATGTCGTACTCGCCTTTGTCGAAATAGGCCGAGCCGCGCAGGTTGTGGACCGCCTGGCTCGGCTCCAGGCGGATCGCTTCGGTCGCATCCGCGATGACCTTCGCGTAGTCGCCCTTCTTGTTCCAGCCCACTGCGCGCCAGAAATAGACGGTTGCGAGCTGTCCGCCCTTGAACACCTTCAGCGCGATGATCTTGTTGCAGGCATCGATCTGCTGGTCGGCCGGCGTGGTGTCGGTGGTGCAGAGCGGCCCGAGCTGGCTGCGCGACTGCGCAAGGACGGGTGCGCTCCAGAACGCTGAGACAAGCAGAGAGAGCGCGACAAGCAGACGGCGCATTTGGCGGAATCCGGGGGTGAGCGTCCCTTGTTTGTTGCCGGGGCGGGAACGATGGTTCAAGGGCAGAAACAATGACCCAACACGAAGATCGAGTTGGGCCAGTGCGGCAAGGCCGGCTCCTGCTATTTCCTCTGCGTCACGCCGTCGTAACCTGATACGATCCGGGCATTGCTCAGACGTCCAGAGGCGTTGTGCAATGAGGCGGCGGGATTTCACAGCGGGTCTCTTGCTTGCCACGGCGATCCAACCCGCGCGGGCGCAGCGGGGGACGCCACCGCGGATTGCGATCTTCCATCCGGCCATCCCCGTTGGCCTCCTGACCGAAACGGGCGGGGGGACGGCGTGGCGCGCGTTTTTCGGAGAGCTCCGTCGGCTGGGTTACGTCGAAGGACAAAATCTGATCGTCGAGCGCTATTCCGCCGAGGGGCATCACGAGCGCTATGCTGATTTCGCCCGGGATATCGTGGCGCGCAATCCGGATTTGATCGTCACCGGGACCAATCCGGTCGTGGTCGCCTTCAAGGCCACGACCAGCACGATACCGCTTGTGGCGTTTATGCTGGATCCGCTGAAGGCGGGGCTGATCGCCAGCCTGGCCCGACCCGGCGGCAACCTGACCGGTATCACGCTCGATGCAGGCATCGAGATCTGGGGGAAGCGCCTCGCGTTGCTGAAGGAGGCCGTCTCTCAGGCTGCGAGCGTCGCCTTCCTCGGGATGCGTGACGGGTGGGAAGGCTCATTTGGGCAGGCCTTGCGCGATGTCAGCAGCCGGTTGGGAATTTCACTGGTCTCGATGGTCCCGAACATCGGGACGACCACGGAGATCGAGCGTGTCTTCACTGATATGGCCGAGCAACGGCCGGACGCAGTCTTGATCACGGGCGAAGGCGACCTCTACGCTCACCGGCAGCTGATTGCCGAACTCGCCCTGAAATACCGCTTGCCGACGATGTGTCCGTACCGCGATTACGTCGATGCCGGCGGACTGATGGCCTATACGGTCGACCTCGCGGAATTGCTCAGGCGCATGGCCCAGGACGTGCACCAAATCCTGAAGGGAGCCAGACCCGGCGACATCCCGATTTATCAGCCGACCAAGTTCGAGCTCCTGATCAACCTGAAGACGGCCAAAGCGCTCGGCCTCGTCCTGCCGCCCGCGCTGCTGTCGAATGCCGACGAGATGATCGACTGAACCGTCAGGCAGGGCACTAGCCATCAATCCAAAGCCCAAGCTTCCCCCATTGGGCAGACCGTGGTAGGAACTGCTTATCCCAACCCGCTGCCCACCTCCGTCCCACTCATGAAGAACGACGAAATTCTCAGCCAGATCACCGAGTTCTGCCGCAAGGCGGACATGGCGGAATCGACGTTTGGCCGGCGCGCGGTGAACGATGGGAAGCTGGTGCAGCGCCTGCGCGAGGGTAAGCGCATCACCATCGATACGCTGGAGCGGATCCAGGCCTATATGGCCGCATCGATGACCGGAGGCCTGCCGCCGCCGCGAGGGCTTCAGGTGCCGCCGGAGAAGCGCGATCCGCGCGGTAATTTCCGCTTCTTCGAGAACCGGCAGAAATACCTGCTGTTCGTCCATACCTGCAGCGAGAAACGCGTGATCGCCGAGCGCGTGGCGCTCGAGCTCACCAGCATCCATCCGCGCCCACCGGCTCTGCGCATATTCGACGCGGGCGTCGGTGACGGCACCGTGCTGGCGCGGGTGCTGCGCGCCACCCACCAGCGCTTTCCGCACATGCCGTTCTATGTCGCCGGCAAGGAGCTTAGTCTCGAGGACCTGCGCCTGACGTTGGAGAAGGTGCCGGACCGCATTTTTGAGCATCCCGCGTCGGTTTTCGTCTTTACCAACATGTTCTACTCGGAGGCGCCCTGGTTGACGCCGGCCTCGCCCGCCGCGGCCGCCGCGACCGTCTGGCACGAGGTTCCGCTGCTGGGCGCTTCCTCGGGCGAGTTCGAGCAGCAGATCGCCGAGCTGAGGCCGTTCCTGGAGCAGAACTGGCGCGCCGCGATCAGCCCGCGCACGGCCATGCCGCTCTATGAGCGGCCCGTCGTCCTCGTGCTCTATCGCGAGGATCACAGATTCCTGCTGGATTCGACCATTCCGCGTCCCGGCCAGACCGAGGCCAATTTCGACCTGGTTATCGCATCCCAGCCATACCGCGCCCTGTCCTCGGTTAATTTTCGCGCAAAGCGGATCATTGCGCCTCTGGCGCGGGCATTGCGGCCAGGGGGGCGCCTGATCGGTATTCACTCTCATGGTCACGATCCGGGCATGGAAATGATCCAGGCGATCTGGCCCGGAGAAAATCCTTTCGCGGTGAGCCGTCATGAGCTATTGCGCGCAGTTAAGTATGAGCTCGGATCGTTGGGCCGCGATCTAAATTTTAATGCATATGCTGATAACCGCTCGATCTTCAGGTATGATATGGAAGCGCTGCCCAACGAGGTGACGGGTACCATCGGAACCTCGACGGCCTTTGCAGCGTGGAATGCGGCGGTGTATGTCGCTCAGATTGAGGACGACCGATTGACGGAAATGACTCAAAACGGCCGTACTCTGGATGCTGCCAGGGACGTGCTGCGGAAGTACAACGGGCTCTGGTTTTACGACGAATCCTACGTCATCTCGCGCCGGCGTGATTGACATCATCCAAAAGTAAACATTGCAAACGACTGCCCAACGGGGCGGGACAAGGGGTTACTGATGCGAGCGTCCTATCTCTTCACCAGCGAGTCCGTGTCCGAAGGCCATCCGGACAAGGTCTGCGACCGGATCTCCGATGAGATCGTCGATCTGTTCTACCGCGAAGGACCTAAAGCCGGCATTGACCCGTGGCAGATCCGCGCGGCCTGCGAAACGCTCGCGACCACCAACAAGGTCGTGATCGCGGGCGAGACCCGTGGTCCCGCATCGGTCACCAACGAGCAGATCGAGAGCGTCGTGCGCGGCGCGATCAAGGACATCGGCTACGAGCAGGAAGGTTTTCACTGGAAGACCGCGGATATCGAGATCCTCCTGCATCCGCAGTCGGCCGACATTGCGCAGGGCGTCGATGCGCTTCAGCCGGGCGAGGTCAAGGAAGAGGGCGCGGGCGACCAGGGCATCATGTTCGGCTACGCCACCAACGAGACGCCCGACCTGATGCCGGCGCCGATCTTCTACGCCCACAAGATCCTGCGGCTGATCTCCGAAGCGCGCCATTCCGGCCGCGAGAAGGTCCTGGGTCCAGACTCCAAGAGCCAGGTCACCGTGCAGTACGAGAACGGCAAGCCGGTCGGCGTGCGCGAGATCGTGGTCTCGCACCAGCACCTGGTCGAGGATCTCACCTCGAACCAGGTCCGCGACATCGTCGAGCCCTATGTGCGCGAGGCGCTGCCGAAGGATTGGATCAACGGCAAGACCATCTGGCACATCAATCCGACCGGCAAGTTCTACATCGGCGGTCCCGATGGCGACTCCGGCCTGACCGGCCGCAAGATCATTGTCGACACCTATGGCGGCGCGGCCCCGCATGGCGGCGGCGCGTTCTCCGGCAAGGATCCGACCAAGGTCGATCGCTCGGCCGCGTATGCCGCGCGCTACGTCGCCAAGAACATCGTCGCGGCCGGTCTCGCCGACCGCTGCACGCTCCAGCTTGCTTATGCCATCGGCGTGGCGCGCCCGCTGTCGATCTACATTGACACCCACGGCACCGGTAAGGTGCCGGAGGATCAGCTCGAGAAGGCGGCGGCGCAGGCAATGGATCTCACCCCGCGCGGCATCCGCACTCATCTCGACCTCAATCGCCCGATCTACGCGCGCACTTCGGCCTACGGCCATTTCGGGCGCACGCCCGACAACGAAGGCGGCTTCTCCTGGGAGAAGACCGACCTCGTCGAACCGCTCAAGCGCGCAGTCTGATCAATTCCGTCATTCCGGGACGCCACGATAGCGGTGAACCCGGGATCTCGAACCTCTGGATTCCGGGTTCGCTCGTTTCACGAGCGCCCCGGAATGAGTTTTTCAAACAACAGGAAGCTCGACATGAACGCGAAGCCTGGCTTCACCGATTACATCGTCAAGGACATTTCGCTGGCCGATTTCGGCCGCAAGGAGATCTCGCTCGCAGAGACCGAGATGCCCGGCCTGATGGCCACCCGTGAGGAGTTCGGTCCGAAGCAGCCGCTGAAGGGCGCGCGCATCGCCGGCTCGCTGCACATGACGATCCAGACTGCGGTGCTGATCGAGACGCTCGCCGCGCTCGGTGCCGACATCCGCTGGGTCTCCTGCAACATCTATTCGACGCAGGATCACGCCGCCGCCGCGATCGCCGCGGCTGGCATTCCCGTCTTCGCCGTGAAGGGCGAGACGCTGACCGAATACTGGGACTACACCGCAAAGCTGTTCGACTGGCACGGCGGCGGCACGCCGAACATGATCCTCGATGACGGCGGCGACGCGACCATGCTGGTGCACGCCGGCGTCCGCGCCGAGAACGGCGACACCGCTTTCCTCGACAAACCTGCTTCCGAGGAAGAGGAAATCTTCTATGCGCTGATCAAGCGCCTGTTGCAGGAGAAGCCCAAGGGCTGGTTCGGCGAGATCGCCAAGAACATCAAGGGCGTCTCGGAAGAGACCACCACGGGCGTGCATCGCCTCTACGAGATGGCCAACAAGGGCACGCTGCTCTTCCCCGCCATCAACGTCAACGACAGCGTCACCAAGTCGAAGTTCGATAACCTCTATGGCTGCCGTGAATCGCTCGTCGACGGCATCCGCCGCGGCACCGACGTGATGCTGTCGGGCAAGGTGGCGATGGTCGCGGGCTTCGGCGACGTCGGCAAGGGCTCGGCCGCCTCGCTGCGCCAGGCCGGCTGCCGCGTGATGGTGTCGGAAGTCGATCCGATCTGCGCGCTCCAGGCAGCGATGGAAGGCTACGAGGTCGTGACCATGGAAGACGCCGCGCCCCGCGCCGACATCTTCGTCACTGCGACCGGCAACAAGGACATCATCACCATCGAGCACATGCGCGCGATGAAGGATCGCGCCATCGTCTGCAACATCGGTCACTTCGACAACGAGATCCAGATCGCGGCTCTGCGCAATCTGAAGTGGACCAACATCAAGCCTCAGGTCGACGAGATCGAATTCCCCGACAAGCACCGCATCATCATGCTGTCGGAAGGCCGCCTCGTGAACCTCGGCAACGCCATGGGCCATCCGAGCTTCGTGATGTCCGCGTCCTTCACCAACCAGACGCTGGCGCAGATCGAGCTGTTCGCCAACAACAAGGACGGCAAGTACGAGAAGAAGGTCTACGTGCTGCCGAAGACGCTCGACGAGAAGGTCGCGCGTCTGCACCTCGCGAAGATCGGCGTCAAGCTGACCGAGCTGCGCAAGGACCAGGCCGACTACATCGGCGTCAAGCAGGAAGGCCCGTACAAGTCGGATCACTACCGCTACTGAGGTCCGATCGCCTCGCAACATGCAGAAGCCCCGGAGCAATCCGGGGCTTTTTGTTTTGCAGGCCGGAAACTACGGGATTCTCCTCCCGGTTGCATCGGACGCCGATTAGCGATTGACGAGCGGCAATGATGGCCGGACAATCTTGGGCGGCGGAGGAAACCATGCAACAAGAACACTTCGACGTCCTCATCGTCGGCGCCGGCCTGTCCGGCATCGGCGCGGGCTATCATCTCAAGACGAAATGCCCGGGCAAGAGCTACGTCATCCTCGAAGGGCGCGATTGCATCGGCGGTACCTGGGATCTGTTCCGCTATCCCGGCGTCCGATCAGACAGCGACATGTTCACGCTCGGCTATTCCTTCAAGCCGTGGACCGATCCGAAGGCGATTGCCGACGGGCCGCAAATTCTCAACTACGTGCGCGAGACGGCATCCGAGAACGGTATCGACAGGAAGATCCGCTTCCGCCATCGCGTCAAGCGCGCGTCGTGGTCGACGCCGGATGCGCGCTGGACCGTCGAAGCCGAGCGTCCGACGGGCGAAGGTGCATCCGAGATCGTACGCTTCACCTGCAATTTCCTGTTCATGTGCTCCGGCTACTATAAATACGAAGAAGGCTACACGCCGGAATTCAAGGGCACTGCGGATTTCAAAGGCCGCATCGTGCATCCGCAGAAGTGGACCGAGGACATCGACTACGCCGATAAGCGCGTCGTGGTAATCGGATCGGGCGCCACTGCCGTGACGCTGGTGCCGGAGCTTGCGAAGAAAGCCTCAGAGGTCGTCATGCTCCAGCGTTCGCCGACCTATGTCGTGTCGCGTCCTGCGCAGGATCCGCTCGCCAACAAGCTGCGCCGCAACCTGCCGGCGACGCTCGCCTATCATTTGATCCGCTGGCGCAACGTGATGTGGGGCATGTTCTTCTTCCAGCTCAGCCGGCGTCGGCCCGCCAAGGTGAAGGACTTGATCCTGAAGGGCGTCCAGATGGCGCTTGGACCGGACTACGACGTCGCGACGCATTTCACGCCGCGCTACAATCCCTGGGATCAGCGGCTGTGCCTGGTGCCCGATGGCGACCTCTTCATGGCGATCCGCGAGAAGCGTGCCTGCGTCGTTACCAACGAGATCGACACCTTCACGAAAGACGGAATTCGCCTCAAGGATGGCAGCGAACTCGCCGCCGATATCATCGTCACTGCGACCGGGCTCGTGCTTCAGATCGTCGGCGGACTCGAGATCAGCGTCGACGGGCGGGTGATCGATTTCGCCAAGACGCTGACCTACAAGGGCATGATGTACGCGGACGTGCCCAATCTCGCCTCGGCCTTCGGCTACACCAACGCGTCGTGGACGCTGAAATGCGATCTCACCTGCGAATATGTCTGCCGGATCGTCAACTACATGGACCGGCACAATTTCCGCCAATGCGTGCCGCACAATGACGATGCGACGGTCGCCGCCCAGCCTTCGCTCGATTTCACCTCGGGCTATGTGCAGCGCTCGATTGCAAAGCTGCCGAAGCAGGGCTCGAAGCGACCGTGGCGACTGTATCAGAACTATGCAATCGACATCGTCTCGCTCCGCTTCGGCAAGGTCGACGACGGCGTGATGCAGTATTCGTGAGTGCAGCCGACCTCGCGCTCATTGCTTGCGCAGAGTCAGCGCAAGGCCGAGATCGATCGCCAGCGCCAGTATCACGGCGCCTCCGCCGAGACCGAACAGGACCAGATAGTCACCGCCGGTCTGCACATACAACCAGGAGAAGCCATAGGCCGCGGCCGCCTGGAATAGCGCAAAGCTGGTGGTCGCGTGGCTCCATGTGGCACGCTGCTGCTCGGAGCTGTGCGGGATGAGCTCATGGATGCGCCCGAGCACAAGCGGAACGATGCCGGGCGTGAAGGCGCCGACGACCACGCTCGACACGATCAGGGAGACCGGTGCGGTGCTGACTGTCGGAAGCAGGACTGCGGCGGCCTCGATCAGGAAAGCTGCGCGCAAAGAGGGACCGAATCCGCTCCGGTCGCCGAGATGGCCCGTGATCAGCGGCCCCATGATCGCGCCGAGACCATAGAGCACCCAGTAGCGCGATCCCGCCGCGATACCCTGGCCAAGGCCGCGCGCCACGAAATCGACGATGAAGACCATGTGCGGCACGAGTGCCACGGCGTTGAGGCCATACTGGACCAACAGGGCGCGGGCGGCGAGCGGGGTGCGACCATGCTTGGCATGATAAGCTGAAGACGCAGCTTCGGCCGGCCCGTCCGCAGGCCAGTTCCACCAGCTGAGAAGGGTCAACAGTCCGGAGAGAATCCCGAGCCCATACCAGCTCTGCCGCAAACCCTGTTGCAGCAACAGCGGCACCAGCGTCCCCGAGGCGGCGACGCCGAGGCCGACACCTGCGAAAATCACGCCGCCAACGATGCCGCGCTTGGCGGGCGCGGTGTGCGGCAGCACGACCGAGGCTGCCAGCACCATGATGATGCCGCCGGTGAAGCCCGCCAGGAAACGCCAGGCGAAGAACCAGGTGAAGGATACCGGCACCGCGCAGGCAAAGCAGGACAGCGTGGCGAGCAGCATCATGATGCGCAGCGCGCGGACAGCGCCAACGCGCGCGGCAGCGGGCCGCGCGATCAGCGCGCCGGCGAGATAGCCGGCGAGGTTCGCAGCGCCAAGATAGACAGCGTCGGAAGCGCTGAACCATTTGCCCGCGATCAGGGCTGGAATCAGCGGCGTGTAGGCAAAGCGAGCGAGACCTAATCCAACCAGCGAAGCACACAAGCCCGCCATCGCAAACCGCCAGGTCGCCCCCGGCCGCTCATGCGGCCGGACGTTGGCGTGGGGCTTGCGGGCATCTGCATTCAGTTCGGTCATGTCATCCTCCTGCGCGCTTCATCGCGCACGGATCAGCCTGGTTGCCTCGCGCGGCGGCGTCGGAATTCGAGGACGGGCACGCCGCCCCAACCTTAATTGTCGGTGTCGACCTCTTCGATCACGACAAGGGTCGAATCCAGCGGCTTGCCGAGGACATCGAGCAGCAACTGGCTCGAGCCCTTGAGCAGCGCGGCTTTCTCCTCCGCGGTGAGCGACGTCGCGCCGGCCGTCGTTCCTTCGCGGGTCACTTGAATTGTGACGATGGGCACGGTGAACTCTCCTGTCGGATCAATGGCCGGCGCTCTGGCCGCCGTCGACATGCAGGATCTCGCCGGTCACGAAGCCGGCTTGCTCGAGATAGAGCACAGCATTGACGATGTCGGACGTCTCGCCCATGTGGCCGAGCGGGTGCATCGCGCCGAGCTGGGCATGCGTCTCGGCGGGATGCATCGGCGTCTTGATGATGCCGGGCGAAACCGCGTTCACGCGAATGCCACGCTTGGCGTATTCGATCGCCAGCGACTTCGTCGCGGCCGCGAGCCCACCCTTGCTTAGCGAAGCCAGCACCGATGGTACGTTCGAGTTGGCCTGATCGACGAGGGTGGTCGTGATCTGGACGACGTGACCCGAGCCCTGCTTTTCCATCTCGGCGATGGCAAGCTGCGTGATGCGGAAGAAGCCCGCGACGTTGATGCCCATCACCGCCGCATAGTCCTCGGCCGTGTACTGCGTGAACGGCTTTGCGACGAAGATGCCGGCATTGTTCACCAGCGTGTCGACGCGGCCGAAGCGGGCGACAGCCTGCGAGACCACGCGCTCGGCGGTGGTCCAGTCGGCAATGTCGCCGGGAACGGCGAGGACTTCGTCATCGCTCGACGGCTTGATGCTACGGGCCGTTGCGACGACCCGATAATTGCGGTCGCGGTAGGCTTGGACGAGGGCGGCGCCGATGCCCTGTGATGCACCGGTGATGATGGCGACTTTCTGCTCGATACCCATGATAGGCTCCTATTGTTGGGGTGAACGGGTGCCAATCGGCTGGACTGGCTCGCCGTCATACGTACGCTGCGGTGAGGTCTGCGCGAATACGCGCTGTCCGGCAGACACTCTTTCGCGGCGCGATCGAATGGCGGATCAGCCCTTGCGGCGGTTGTCGTGCCGCGCGTGAGCGCCTAGCTTGCGGCCGGACCTTGCTGGGGCAACGGAAGGCGCATGGATCGTCTCGACGCGATGAAGGTGTTCGTCCTTACGGTGGAGGAGGGCAGCCTTGCTGCTGCTGGCCGCAAACTCGGCCGGTCGCCGGCCGCGGTGAGCCGCGCCGTCGCCTTCCTGGAAGAGCGGGTCGGCATCGAGCTCCTGCACCGCACGACGCGGTCGATCAAGCTCAGCGAGGAGGGCGAGCGTTATGTCGAGATCTGCCGCCGCGTGCTGACCGAGCTGGAGGAGGCCGACGATATCGCGGCGGGGCCGCGTGCCGCGCCGCGCGGCACGCTTGCGATCACTGCGCCTGTGGTCTCCGGCGAGATGGTGCTACGGCCAATCCTCGACACGTTCCTGGATGCCTACCCGACGGTGTCGGCAAAACTGTTGCTGTTCGACCGGGCGGTCAACTTGATCGAGGAGGGCATCGACGTGGCGCTCCGCATCGGTCCTCTCTCGGACTCCGCGATGGTCGCGATGAAGCTCGGCGACGTGCGCCGTGTCGTCGTGGCTGCTCCGCGATATCTCAACCAGCATCCACGAATCAGCGAGCCCGGCGATCTCGCCAAGCATCAGATCGTCGCCATGGCTCACCTGCCGAATTCCTGGACGTTTGCGCCGGAGCCCGGCTCCGTGGTGCCGCGAACCGTTCAGTTCACGCCGCGGCTCGTGATCAACAGCACCTATGCAGCGGTCGCTTCCGCCGTCGCCGGGCGCGGCGTCGCGCGGATGTATTCCTATCAAGTCGCCGAACAGGTGCATCGCGGCGAGCTCGTCATCGTGCTTGCCGGCGACGAGGATCCCGAAATGCCCGTGCACCTGATTTCGCCGCAGGGCCGGCTCTCGGTCCCGAAGGTGCGGGCCTTCACGGATTTTGCCGTGCCGCGGTTGAAGAAGCAGTTCGCGGTTCTCAAGAAAGCCATCGACACTCGCTGAATTGTGACTCGTTCGCCGCGCGAAGAGTGTTTATCGCAGACCGGCCATTTGGCGCGCCTTGATCGCGCGTACATCCGTCGCGATTCAGCGGCGCCTCGGCTGCATTGCGCACCTTTCCAAATGCGGGAGATGAAGATGTCAAAAGAGATAAACAGAGAGCGTCGTCGTTTCCTGACCACTGCCGCGATCGGTGTCGCCGCACCATTCGTTCTCGGCAGCGCTGCCGCCGCGCAGTCCGGCAAGGCGAGCCCCTCGACCTTGCCCGCGATCAAGCCGGGTACGAACACGTCCTTTGCCGCGATCAAGCAGATCGATGCCGGCGTCCTCAACGTGGGATACGCCGAGGCCGGTCCGGCCGACGGTTCCGTGGTGATCCTGCTGCATGGCTGGCCCTATGACATCCACAGTTTCGTCGATGTCGCGCCTGCGCTGGCGGAGGCCGGTCTTCGCGTCATCGTGCCGCATCTGCGCGGCTATGGCACGACGCGCTTCCTGTCGGGCGAGACGATGCGCAACGGCGAGCCCGGGGCGCTCGCCGTCGACCTCGTCGCGCTGATGGACGCGCTCAACATCAAGCAGGCGACGCTCGCCGGCTACGATTGGGGCGGGCGGACCGCCAACATCATTGCGGCGCTCTGGCCGGAGCGCGTCAAGGCGATGGTCTCAGTCAGTGGCTATCTGATTTCCAGCCAGGCGGCGGGCAAGATGCCGCTGCCGCCGGCTGCCGAGCTGCAATGGTGGTATCAGTTCTATTTCGCCACCGAGCGCGGCCGCGAAGGCTACGCGAAGAACACGCATGATTTCGCCAAGCTGATCTGGAAGCTCGCCTCGCCCGAATGGCATTTCGACGACGCCACCTACGACCGCAGCGCGGCCTCGCTCGACAATCCCGATCATGTCGACATCGCGATCCATAATTATCGCTGGCGGCTCGGGCTGGCCGACGGCGAAGCAAAATATGCCGAGGTCGAGCAACGGCTGGCGGGCCTGCCGGTGATCACCGTGCCGACCATTACCATGGAGGGCGATGCCAATGGGGCACCGCACCCGGAGCCCTCCGCCTACGCGAAGATGTTTTCCGGCAGATACGAGCACCGGACGATCACCGGCGGCATCGGGCACAACCTGCCGCAGGAAGCGCCGCAGGCCTTTGCCCAGGCGGTCGTCGATATCGCCGCGAGCTGACGGGCCGACCGCGCCATGCGTTGTTTTGCGTATTCGAGGCCGGAGATGAATCGGCCATGCTGCCCAAACGGTTAACGCCGGATTAACCGGCGCCTCCTAGGCTCTCTCGGCCGGGGTGCTCGCTAACTAAGGGTAGCCCAATGGAAGCCCAGAAGATCGCGGTCGACGCCGTTGTCGCGCTGACCGATTGTGACCGCGACGCCGTCGCCACCTTCATCCGCCGGTTCTATCTCGAAGGCGTCAGGGACCCCAAGCGCCTCACTTTCAAGGGGCTTCAGGCGTTCGCGCGGGCCTGATCGCAGTCCCAGCCGTCTCAACTGTCTGTGTCGAGAACGGCGGAACCCGCCTGCGGCGCCTTGCCGCTGACGGCGGGCCGGGCTACACGAGACGCGGCTGGGTCACTTGGGATCGGGGAAATGCTGAAACAGCTCTTTGCGCCGCAACTCGTCATCCTCTATGTGCTTGCGGCATCAACGATTTACGTCCACTTCCGGGGCAAGCAGCGGCTCCGCTTTGCGCGCCAGCTTGGCGATCATTCGACCTATCTCGCACCCTACAACGTGCTGATGTATGCCGGCTCGGCGGTACCGAACAAGCCGGTGATCTCGGTCGAGCAGTTTCCCGAGCTGAAGCCGCTCAGCGAGAATTGGGAGACGATCCGCGACGAGGCGGTGCGCCTGTTCGATGAGGGCTTCATCCGCGCCGCCGCCAAGAACAACGACTGGGGTTTCTATTCGTTCTTCAAGAGCGGCTGGAAGCGCTTTTACCTGAAATGGTACGATGACTTCCTGCCCTCGGCGCGCACGCTGTGCCCGAAGACGGTGGAGCTTCTGAACTCGATTCCATCGGTGCATGGCGCGATGTTCGCGATGCTGCCGCCCGGCGGCAAGCTCGGCGCGCACCGCGATCCCTTCGCCGGATCGCTGCGCTATCACCTCGGCCTCGTGACGCCGAACTCGAACAAGTGCCGGATTCTCGTCGACGGCGTCGAATGCGTCTGGCGCGACGGCGAAGCCTTCATGTTCGACGAGACCTTCATCCACAGCGCCGAGAACGCGACCGACGTCAACCGCATCATCCTGTTCTGCGACGTCGAGCGCCCGATGAAGTTTGGCTTCATGACCGCGATGAATCGCTGGGTTAGCCATCACATCGTCAAGGCGTCGGCGACCCAGAACGTCGATGGCGAGAGCGTCGGCGTGCTCAACAAGGTGTTCGGCAAGCTCTACGAGATCCACCTTGCGAGCCGCAAGGTCAAGGAATGGAACCGCAACGTCTACTACACGCTGAAATATTCGCTGACGGCGTTGATCCTCGGTCTCATCGTGATGTCGGCGTTGAAGTGATCGAAGCGCGTAGGGTGGATTAGCGCAGCGTAATCCACTGATTGCAAGAAGCCCCGGAGCGTGCTCCGGGGCTTTGTTTTCGTGGACTTGGCGGTGACGCTACGCCGGGCGGGCGCCGGTCTGAACGATCGTCCCCACGTGCTGGCCGCGCAGCGCCGCCGTGAGCCGGCCCGGAACGAGACCATTCACGACCTGCACGCGCGCGATATGCCGCGCGTTCGCCATCACTTCGAGCAGCGCGGGATCGAACGGCAGCGTGCCCTTCAGCTTGCCGAGCTCGGCAACGTTGGTCTCGCGTAGCAGCTCCGCCTTCTTGCCGTCGGCGCCATTGGGATCGACGGTATAGACGCCATCGACGTCCTCGACGATCGTCAGCCCCGCGGCGCCGAGTGCGTCGGCGAGCAGGAACGCGCCGGTGTCGGCCCGATGCAGCGGGATGCGCGAGGTCGGGAATTCGTGATGGTGGTACGGCGGAAACGCGCTGCCCACGACCGCGCGGGCGGCCGAGAGATGAATGGCGAGCTGGCTCGCGATGGTGGGGTGCTCGACATAGGAGACGCCTTCCGGCGCGAGCAGGCTCGCAAGGATATGGCCGTTCTGGCCGGCCTCGCTCGCGGCGAGCGGCGCGAGCGACCCGACGGGGAGCCCGAGGTCGAGGCCGACGCTGTAGAGATGGCGGGCGCGGACGCCGGCGCCGGTCAGGATGAGCAGGCGATGCTCCGATAGCAGCGAGCGCAGCTCGTCGACGAGCGGGAGAATCGCTTCATGACCGCGATCCATGAGGCGGCCACCGATCTTGACGACCTGCACCCAGGGCAGAAGCTTGATCGGGCGGCTACCTGCAACCGGGCGCGTGAGATCGCCGTCGAGAAGGGTCTGGCGTGCGAGCGGCGAGGCGACGTGCTTGATCTGGTTGGTGACAGTCATGGCGCTAATCTCTTCAGCTCGCAGTGATGATGGTGCCGACATGCCCGCCCGCGAGCGCGCGGGTCAGATTGCCGGGAACGAGGCCATTGACGATCTGCACCTCGCGGACATGGCGCGCTGAGGCGAGGAGATCGAGCACCGGGAATTCCAGGATCGAGTCCTGCAAGCCCTTGGCCTTCATTTCAGCCACCGAGATTTTTGGGATGAAGGTGGCGCTCTCTGAGGTCTTGGGATTCGCGGTGTAGAGGCCGTTCTCGTCCTTCACATAGATCATCGCCTTGCAGCCGAACTGCTCGGCCACGAGGAAGCAGCCGGCGTCGGTGCGGTAGGGCGGAATCACGCCCTCGGCCGCGGGACGCATCCACAGGCTATAGGGCGGCATGCCGCTGAAGATGACGGCGTTCACCTCGGCGAGGAACAGCGGCACGGACGAGAGCCCGGCGCTGCTGACCGCGGAGATGCCGTGCTTGGCGAGGAGTTGCCCGAGCATCGCGGCGTTCTGATCGGCAACGGAGGCGCCGAGCTGCGAAAGCACGCCAGCCGGCAGGCGAAGCCCCGCCGCGATCGAATAGAGATGCCGCGCGCGGGTGCCTGCGCCGGTCCCGATCAGGAGCTTGTGGACCTTGCGCGCAGCGATGATCTCCTCGACCAGCGGATAGACCGCGGCGCGGCCGCGATCGATGACGCTCTGCCCGCCGATCTTGATCACCGTGGCATCCGGCAGGATCCGGAAGTCCGGAGCTGCTTCCGACGCCGCCACGAGCTCGGGATCGGTGAGTGAGCGCTGCATCAGGAGTGCTTCAAGCTCCGTGGTCGTGTTCGGCATCCGAGACATCCTCTCGTTTCAGTGCATTCGCGATGCTGGCCCGCCGGCCGAGCCCCGGGATCAGTCTAATATAGAAAAGCCCCGGAATGCACTCCGGGGTCCTGATTCCCAGTGCGTAGGTGGATTAGCGAAGCGTAATCCACCTTTCGACTTGAGCAACAATCGACGTGCTCAGTTGCCACGCGCCCGTGGTGGCGGATTATGCTTCGCTAATCCGCCCTGCGCTCCGAGCTTGACGCTGTGCGAGTTTCACTCCGGCTGGCCGATCGAGACCTTCAGCGTGCCGACGCCGTCGACGCCGCATTCGAGCTCGTCGCCGGGCTGGAGCTGCGACACGCCGGCGGGCGTGCCGGTCAGGATGATGTCGCCGGCAGCGAGCTTCACCTGCTGCGAGAGCTGCCAGATGATCTCCGGCACGTTCCAGATCAACTCAGTGAGGTCGCCTTTCTGGGCTTCCTTGCCGTTGACGGTGAGCCAGATCTTGCCCTTCGACGGATGACCGATCTTCGAGGCCGGCTGCACCGCGGAGCAGGGCGCCGAACCGTCGAACGACTTGCCGATCTCCCAGGGCCGCTCCTTCTTGCGCGAGGCGATCTGGAGGTCGCGGCGGGTCAGGTCGATGCCGACGGCATAGCCGTAGACATGGTCGAGCGCCTTCTCAGCGGGAATATTGAGGCCGCCGCTCTTCATCGCGACGACCAGCTCGACCTCGTGATGCAGGTCCTTGGTGAGGGGCGGATAGGGGATGGTGGCGCCATCGGGCACCAGCATGTCGGCGTGCTTGGCGAAGAAGAACGGCGGGGCGCGCTCGTCATTGCCCATTTCGCGGATGTGCTCGAGATAGTTGCGGCCGACACACCAGATCCGGCGCACCGGATAACGGCCGGTCTCGCCGACGACGGGAAGCGAAGCCTGAGGCGGAAGCGGGATGACGTAGGAGGCGGCGTTCATGAAGCGATCTCGCTGCTCTTGGGTGATAAGAATTCCTAAGCGGTTGCGCTGATTGGCGCCAGCCCCAGCGGGCTGGTGTCGTGATGCTGGAGACGGAAGAACGAGGCGTAGCGGCCGGAGCGACGCAAGAGCTCGTCATGCCGTCCGCGCTCGACGATCTCGCCGCCCTCGACCACCAGGATGGCGTCCGCGTGCATGATGGTGTGCAGACGGTGCGCGATCACGATGGTGGTGCGGTTCCGGCAGAGATGCTCGATCGCCTCCTGCACCTGCTTCTCGGATTCGGAATCGAGCGCGGCGGTGGCCTCGTCGAGCAGGATGATCGGGGCGTTCTTGAGCAGCGCGCGGGCGACAGCGATGCGCTGGCGCTGGCCGCCTGAGAGCTGCGTGCCATGCTCGCCGACCGGCGTGTCGTAGCCGAGCGGGAAGCCCATGATGAAATCGTGGGCGCAGGCCGCCTTGGCGGCATCGATGATCTCATCTTCGCTGGCGCCAGACCTGCCGAAGGCGATGTTGTTGCGGATGGTGTCGCGGAAGAGATAGACGTCCTGGCCGACATAGGCGGTCTGCGCGCGCAGCGATTTGCGCGACACCGACGCGATCGACTGGCCGTCGATCAGGATGTCACCCTGCGTCGCCTCGTAAAAGCGCAGCAACAGCGCCAGCACGGTCGACTTGCCGCCGCCGGAAGGGCCGACCAGCGCGGTGACCTTGCCGGGCTCGGCAGTGAAGCTCATGCGGTTGAGCACGGTCTCGCCCGCGCGGTAGGCGAAGCTGACATCGTTGAGCTCGATCCGCGCGTCCGACAGTTTCAGTGCCGGCTTGTCGTCATCGGATTGCTCGCTCGCCGGGCTGTCGACGACTTCGAGAAGCATGCGCGCGCCGACGAGCTGGCTGTTGAGGTCGATGTTGAGCCGCGCCAGCCGCTTGGCCGGCTCGGTTGCCATCAGGAACGCGGTCATGAAGGAGAAGAACTGCCCCGGGGTGGCACCGAGTGCGACCACGCTGTAGCCGCCATAGAGCAGGCAGCCGGCGACCGCGAAGCCCCCCAGCATCTCCATCAGCGGATTGGAGCGGTTGGCGACGCGCGCCATCTTGTTGGCGTTGCGCTCCACGACTGCGATGTTCTCGTCGATGCGGCTTTGCATCGCATCTTCCAGCGTGAACGCCTTGACCGTGCGGATGCCTTGCAGCGATTCCTGCATGGTCTCCAGGATGTCCGCGGTGCCCGTGAACTGGTTGTAGGCGAGGCCCTTGATGCGCTTGACCAGCTTGCGCAGCACCAGCATTGCCGGTGGCACCGCGACGAGGCCGATGAACGACATCAGCGGATCCTGCCACACCATCACGCCGATCATGGCGAGCAGCATCAACAGGTCGCGCCCGACGGCGTTGACCAGCATGTTGAGGACGTCGGTGATCGATTTGGCGCCGGCGGTGAGGCGCGCCAGGAATTCCGAGGAGTGCCGCTCGGAGAAGAAGCCGATGCTTTCGCGCATCAGCTTGGCGAAGAGCTGCCGCTGGTTGGTGGCGAGGATAGCGTTGCTGATCTTGGTCAGGATCACCATGTGGCCATAGGTCGCCACGCCCTTGATGAACAAGAGGATCACCGTCACGCCGGACAGCATCGCGATGCCGGGAACGTTCTTGTCGACATAGGCCTGGTTGATGACCTGGCCGAGAACGTAGGTCGCGGCCGCGGTCGCCCCGGCGGCCGTTGCCATCAGCGCGAAGGCGACCAGATAGCGCCGCCAATAGGTGATCCCCTGTTCCGTGACGAGGCGGCGAATCAGGATCGCTGCCGCATAGGGATCGTCGGTGATTTTCTTTGGAAACTGGGCCATCCGTAGTCCATTGACGGCCGGGGGCAAGCCTGCCCGCGCGTCAGGGATCGAATGGCCTCTGTGCCCGCTCAGGGAGGGTTTTTCAAGCCCAATTAAGGACTTGCAAACCTAACGATTCTAGGCCGACGCCGCCTGGCGAAGCTCGCCGTGGCGCTCGCGGAACAGCTGCTCCTCCCAGGCCAGCGCATGGGCCGCAATCGTTTCGAGGTTCTCATATTGCGGCTTCCAGTCCAGCACGCTGCGGATGCGGCTGGTATCGGCGACCATGGTCATGATGTCGCCGGGCCGGCGCGGCGCGTACTGGACCGCAAAGCTGCGCCCCGCAACCCGACGCACGGCATCGATTGTCTCGAGCACGGAATAGCCGCGGCCATAGCCGCAGTTCAGCGTTATCGAGGGGCCGCCGCGGCGCAGGTAAGCCAATGCCGAGTGATGCGCCTGCGACAGATCGGTGACGTGGATGAAGTCGCGGATGCAGCTTCCGTCCGGTGTCGGATAGTCGGTGCCGAACACGTCGATCTTGGCGCGCTGGCCGGTGGCGGCTTCGACTGCAATCTTGAGCAGGTGCGTGGCGCCGACGGTGGCGAGCCCGATGCGCGCCTGCGGATCGGCGCCGGCCACGTTGAAATAGCGCAGCACGACATATTGCATGCCGTAGGCCGAGGCGACGTCGTGCAGCATGATCTCGGTCATCAGCTTCGAGGAGCCGTAAGGCGAGAGCGGCCGCGTCGGCGCCTGCTCGGGCACCGGCACCTGGTCGGGATTGCCGTAGACGGCGGCGGTCGACGAGAAGATGAAGCGGTTGATGCCGCGCTTGACTGCGACGTTGAGCAGGTTGCGCGCGGTCATGAAGTTGTTGCGGTAGTAGCCGAGCGGATCGCGCATCGACTGCGGTACCACGACCGAACCTGCGAAATGGATGATGCTGTCGATGTTGTGCTGGGCGATCACACCTTCGACAAGGTTCTCGTCGCCGGCGTCCCCAATGAACAGCGGCACGCCTTCCGGCAGGTAAGCGGAAAAGCCCGTGGAGAGATCGTCGATCACGACGACGTCCTCGCCGGCTTCCGCCAGCGCCAGAACCGTGTGACTTCCGATATAGCCGGCACCGCCGGTGACAAGCACAGTCATGATCTCACCCGTCTTGCGATCATCCGGTGATGCTAACGTTTGCGTGGTGAAGAGGGGGTATCGGCGCGGCTGAACTGGTCACTATGCTTAATGTTGCGTATAGGAGCCGCACGAAACGGAGCGTGACGTGGCCAATTTCCCGGGCGATCTCGAACTGATCGTGCCAAATCTGCACAGGCGCTATTCCGGCGTGACCGCGACGAACCGGATGGTCGCGCCGCGCCTGGCAAGGCTGTTTCGCGCCGCCTGGTTCGGCTCCGACGCGCCGGAGGGGATCGCGCGCCTTGGCGTTGCCGACTTCCTGAAACTATGGCGCCGGCGCGCGCCGCTGATCTGGCACGCGCGCCGCAACAACGAGATGATCGCGGGCGTGCTGCTGCGCGCGCTCGGCTGGCCCTTGAAGCTGGTGTTCACCTCGGCCGCGCAGCGGCATCATAGCTGGATCACGCGCTGGCTGATCCGGCGAATGGACGCGATCATCGCAACCTCTGACATCTCGGCGTCGTTCCTGAAAGTGAAGGCGATCGTGATTCCGCATGGCGTCGACACCGACATCTACGCGCCGCCTTTGGATCGCGGCGCAGCGTTTGCGGAAGCCGCGCTGCCGGGTCGCTACGCGATCGGCTGCTTCGGCCGCGTGCGTGCGCAGAAGGGCAGCGATGTCTTCGTCGATGCGATGTGCCGTCTGTTGCCGCGCCATCCGGATTTCACCGCCGTCATCGTCGGTGCGATCACCCCGGAGCAGATGCCGTTCGCGAATGATCTGAAAAAGCGGATCGAGGCCGCCGGCCTGCAATCGCGCATCGTCATCACCGGCGAGCTACCGATCGAACAGGTACAGCGCTGGTATCAGCGGCTGACGATCTACGCCTTCACCTCGCGCAACGAAGGCTTTGGCTTGACGCTGATCGAGGCGATGGCGGCGGGCAGCGCGCTCGCAGCCTCACGCGCCGGCGCGGCCGAGCTCGTGGTCGAGGACGGCGTTACCGGCGTCTTGATGCCGCCGGGCGATGCGGATGCGCTGGTCGCCGCGCTCGAGCCGCTGATGCGCGACCCCGCCGCCGCGCTGGCCATGGGCGCGCGCGGGCGGACACGGGTGCTCGCGAGGTTCAGCCTCGATGCCGAGGCGGGGAGGATCGGAGACGTCTATCGTCCGCTGCTCTGAACCGGCGCTTTCGGGGGCCAGGACAAAAAACTCGAAAACAACCCCATGCAAAGTAGCGGTGACGGGTGGGGCGACGACTTGCGGGTTTTGCGAAATTGGTTGATGCGTCGGGCAAATCGCCAAACAGGCATCATCGCAGAAATGATCGGGCTCGCACCGTGTCATCGGCCGCGGGCTTTGTTGGTTTTCGACGTCCTTGACACATTGTTCATGTTTTGTTCTTATTCTGCCATCCCTGAAGTGGAGATGGCTATGGACAATCGCATCAACGAAATCCGAAGACTTATCAGGGCGTTACGCGTGAGCATGCTTGAGGCTGAGGCCATCATGCGTGATCAGATCAATCGGGATGAGAGCTGCGCCTTCGTGGCGCAGGAGATCATGAAGATGCGCTCGGTCATGGGCCTGCTGGTCCAAGAGCGGACAGCGCTCGGAGATACCGATCCCATTCTCGTCAATAGTTTCTTCCTTCCCCGTCGGCGGTCGACGGAGAAGGTCGTTGCCCGGCACCTCTCCCGAGCGGGGAGAGGCCGGATTGCGCAGCAATCCGGGTGAAGGGCTGCGGCGCTCAGTGAGACTGTAACCCCTCACCCGGATCGCATCTTTCGATGCGATCCGACCTCTCCCTTCGGGAGAGGTGATCTGGATCCTCGACTCACTTCCGATTCCAACCAAAAACCATCCCGCTTCAGTGCGCTTGTCACGTCGTGGCGCGTGCGCCGCTTTCGCTGAGCACGCGCTGCGCGATGGCGACGACCTCGGAGGCCGCGATGTCGCGCATGCAGCGGTGGCCGTTCATCCGGCAGATCGTGCTCTGGCAAGGCTGGCAGGAAAGGATCGACTTGTTCTGCACGACGGTGGCGGCAAGGCCGTTGAGCGGCGCCCAAAGGTAAGGGCTGGTCGGGCCGAAGATGCCCATGGTCGGCGTGCCCAGGGCGGCTGCGATGTGCATCAGTCCGGAGTCGTTGGAAATGGCAACGCCGGCTGCCGCCATCGCGAGCACGCCGTTGCGCAAGTCCGTGCCGGTCAGGTCGCGCACGCGCGGCCCACCGGCAGCGACGATCTCCTGTGCCATGGCCTTCTCGCCGGGGCCGCCGACCACCCAGACTTCCAGGCCCTTCTCCACGAACTGGCGGGCCGCTTCCGGATAGTAAGTCCAGCGCTTGGAGGCGCCGACCGATCCCGGCCCCAATGCGACTGCGGTGACCCCGGTCAGGCCGTTCGTCTGGCGCCAGCGTGCGACCTCCTCGGGCGGAACGCGCAATTGCGGCACCGGCCATTCCGGCGGCAGCGGCGCGCCGTCGGGTTGGGCGAGCGAGGCGTTCTTGTCGATGAAGCGGGGTAGCCGTTTCTCGCCCCAGCGCCAGCGGTTGATCAGGCCGAATCGGAATTCGCCGACGAAGCCGACCCGTTCGGGGATGCCGGCCAGCGCGGGCGCGATGGCCGCCTTCCAGGTCCGGGGCAGCACCAGGGCGGTGCTATAGTTCCGCTCGCGCAGCAGCCTTGCGAGGCCGAATTGTCTGGTCACGGCGAGCCGGCTGCGCGGTAGGTCCCAAGCGATCCCCTCTCGCACGCCCGGCATGTAATCGACCAGCGGAGCGCAGAGCGGGGTGGTCAGGAGGTCGACCGGCCGATTCGGCCAGCGCTCCTTCAGGACCCGCACCACGGTATGGTTCCGAACGAAATCGCCGATCCACATGTAGGGGATGATCAGAATCGGCCGCGTGTCGGCCGGATCCTCAAATCCACTAAATTGCGAATGTTCGTTCATTTGTTAAGGGGCCCAGGTGACGTCGACAGGGTCCGTTCGGTAGCCGCTCTGCACAGGCAGGACAAGGCGGGACAGTTCCGATCCCCAAAACCGCTTACACTTTGGCGGATCATGCGCTACGGCAGGGCTTGCGGCGGGTTCTTGGGTCGTTTCTTGGACAGTTTCTTGGTCAGTCGCACTGAATTTGGCAAATCGGGCAGGGACGGTTGAATGTTGCTGGTGACCGGCGGGGCCGGTTTTATCGGATCGAACGTCGTGGCGGCGCTCAATGATGCGGGCCGCAGCGACGTGGCGGTCTGCGACCTCCTCGGCCACGAGGGCAAATGGCGCAATCTCGCCAAGCGTCAGCTCGCCGACATCGTGCCGCCCGCGGAACTGATCGACTGGCTGAGCGGTCACAAGCTCGATGCCGTGATTCACCTCGGCGCCATTTCCGAGACAACCGCGACGGATGGCGATCTCGTCGTCGAGACCAATTTCCGTCTCTCGATGCGCCTTCTGGACTGGTGCACGGCGAACGCCGTGCCGTTCATCTATGCCTCATCAGCCGCCACCTATGGCGACGGCGCGGAGGGCTTCGGCGATGACGCCTCGCTCGCCGCGCTGAAGGCGTTGCGGCCGATGAATCTCTACGGCTGGAGCAAGCATCTGTTCGATCTCACTGTCGCCGGGCGCGTCGCGCGCGGCGACAAGCTGCCGCCGCAATGGGCGGGGCTCAAGTTCTTCAACGTGTTCGGCCCGAACGAATACCACAAGGGCACGATGATGAGCGTGCTGGCGAAGCGCTTCGACGACATCAGGACCGGCCGCGTCGTGCAATTGTTCAAGTCGCATCGCGAGGGCATTGCCGACGGCGATCAGCGGCGTGATTTCATCTATGTCGACGACGTCGTGCGGGTCATCATGTGGCTCCTTGCAACGCCCTCGGTCTGCGGGCTGTTCAACGTAGGAACCGGCAAGGCGCGCAGCTTCAAGGACATGATGCTCGCGGCCTACGCGGCGCTCGGCACGAGGCCCAACATCGAATACATCGATATGCCCGAGACGATCCGGGACAGTTATCAGTATTTCACCCAGAGCGAGGTCGATCGCCTGTGCCGCGCCGGCTATAACGGCGGCTTCACGGCGCTCGAAGATGCGGTGACGGCCTATGTCAGGGGCTACCTTGACCGGCCCGACCGTTTCCGCTGAGGCGTTGAGGACCATGCAGACGCCCATCTTCGATTTCGATACGCTCGCGGAGGCCGTCGCTGGCCGCACGGTGCTCTGCATCGGCGATCTCATGCTCGACGAATTCGTCTATGGCGAGGTCTCGCGGATTTCGCCGGAGGCGCCGGCGCCCGTCATCGTCGCGCAGCGCAGCGAGACCCATATCGGCGGCGCCGGTAACGTGGCGCGCAACATCGCGTCCCTCGGCGCGCGCTGCATCTTCGTCGCGCTGGTCGGCGAGGACGAGGCGGGGGCGCGGCTCAAGGGCGCGCTGACGGAGATCGCCCGCATTGAAAGCGTGCTGGTCAGCGATCCCTCGCGCCCGACCACGCGGAAAGTGCGTTTCGTCTCCGAACATTTTTCCACCCACATGCTGCGCGCCGACTGGGAGCAGGCGGTGCCGGCCTCCCCCGAAATCGAGCTGAAGCTGATCGAGGCGATCCTGCCGCAGATCTCGCGCGCCGACATCGTGCTGCTCTCCGATTACGCCAAGGGCGTGCTGACCGCGCGCGTGATCCGTAACGTGATCGACGCCGCGCGCAAACTCGGCAAGCGCGTGATCGTCGATCCCAAGAGCCTCAACTGGGCGATCTATCGCGGCGCCACCCTGCTCACGCCCAACCGCAGGGAATTTGCCGAGGCGACCCGCAGCCGCGCCGACACAGTCGGGAGCATCACCGAAGCCGCGCAGGACGTGATGCGGCTTGCCGATTGCGAGGCGATCCTGGTGACGCAAAGCGAGCACGGCATGACACTGGTGCCGCGCGAGGGCGAGGCGGTCCACGTGCCGGCCTATCCGGCGAAGGTGCGCGACGTCTCGGGCGCCGGCGACACCGTCGCTGCCGCGCTTGCCGCGACGCTCGCGACAGGCGCCGATTGGGATACGTCGCTGCGCATGGCCAGTGCCGCCGCTGCGGTCGCGGTCGGCAAGCAGGGCACCGCGAACGTGAGTGCGGCCGAGCTGCGGCGAAAAATCCTGCCGCATGCCTATCTCGCGGCCGAGGAAAAGATCGTGCTCGCCCCCAGCGCGCTTGCCGAGCAGCTGGCGGACTGGCGCAAGCAGGGCCTTCGCGTCGGTTTCACCAATGGCTGCTTCGACATCCTGCATCCCGGCCACGTCAAGGTGCTGACCGCGGCGCGCGCGGCCTGTGACCGCCTCGTCGTCGGCCTCAACAGCGACGCCTCGGTGCGGCGGCTGAAGGGCGAGGACCGGCCGGTGCAGAACGAACGCGCGCGGGCCGAGGTGCTGGCCGCACTCGAAGCCGTCGACCTCGTCGTCATCTTCGAAGAGGATACGCCGATCAATCTGATCACCGATATCAAGCCAAGCGTGCTGGTGAAAGGCGGCGACTACACCCGCGAGCAGGTGGTCGGCCATGAGGTGGTCGAAGCCGCGGGCGGAACGGTGGTGCTGGTCGACATCCTCAGGGGATTCAGCACGACCGCACTCGTCAACCGGGCGCGGGGAGGGACGACGTGACGACGCTGGCGCGGGAAACCACCGGTGCGATGATGCTCCGCCGCTTGCGCAGCCCCGCTGCGTGGGGCGAGACCGTGGACCTGTTCGCGGTGCTGACCGCGGCCTCGCTGCCCTGGTCGACCTCGCTGGCCGCGATCTTCAATGCCCTCATGCTCGTCTGCATGGTGCCATTTCTCGACGTCAGGGATTTCCTGCAATCGTTGAAGCGGCCGATCTGTGCGGCGCCGATCGCGCTGTTCGTGCTCGCGCTTGTCGGAACGCTGTGGTCGGATGCGGCGTGGGGCGCGCGGCTCTACGCCGTGAACCCGACCGTCAAGCTGCTCGTGCTGCCGGTTCTGCTCTATCATTTCGAACGCTCCTCGCGCGGACGGTGGGTGTTCGTCGCCTTCCTGGTCTCCTGCGCGCTGTTGTCGGTGATGTCCTGGCTGGTCGCCTTCAATCCCGCACTCTCGATCAAGCCCGGAAACGTCGAGCGCGGCATCTTCGTCAAGAACTACATCGACCAGAGCCAGGAATTCACGCTGTGCGCGGTCGCGCTCGCCTATCCGGTCGTGATGCTGCTGCGTGAGAAGCGATACGGGCTCGCCGTCCTGCTCACGGCGCTCGCGCTGAGCTTCTTCGCCAACATGGCCTTCGTCGTGGTGTCGCGCACCGCGCTCGTCACCGTGCCGATCATGTTCGCGGTGTTCGCATTTTTGCACCTGAAATGGCGCAGCATCGCGATCATCTCCGCCGCTCTGCTCGCTGGCGCTGCGCTCGCCTGGCAGATCTCGCCGCAATTGCGCAAGACCGCCGACAGCTTCGCCAGCGATTATCGTGGCTACAAGGAGAGGGGCGAGCCGACCTCGCTCGGGCTGCGGCTCGAATTCTGGCGAAAATCCCTCGGTTTCTTCGCGGAGGCTCCGGTCATGGGGCACGGCACCGGCTCGACGCGCGGATTGTTCGAGCAGGTCGCCACGCCCAGTGGGCGCTACCAGGCTTCTGCCGAGGTGATCGGCAATCCGCATAACCAGACGCTGAATGTCGCCGTGCAATGGGGCGTCATCGGCATCGTCGTCCTCTATGCGATCTGGCTCCTGCACCTTCTGCTGTTTCGCGGCGACGGACTTGCCAACTGGATCGGCCTGTTGGTCGTGGTGCAGAATATCTTCACTTCGCTATTCAACTCCCATCTGTTCGACTTCCACGAGGGCTGGATGTACGTCATCGGCGTCGGCGTTGCCGGTGGCATGGTGATCCGCGCGCGACAAGCTGACCCGAAGGTGGGGGAAGCTGGTTCCTGAGCGGTCGGGCGGCTGGCATGTCTCGACGAGATGGGCTATCAGCGCGGTCAGGTTGCATCTAACTGGATATTCATCGGTCGGCGGATGACGCGTCTTTCGCATCTTACCTTGCGCAATTTCCTGATCGCACTCCACGACCTCCTGGCGACCACGGCGGCGCTGTTCGTCGCTTTCTATCTGCGCTTCGAGGGCGGGGAGCTGTTCTTCGCCCGTTTGCCGCTGCTGCTGAAGATCCTGCCAGGGTTCCTCGCCTTCAGCGTGGTCGTGTTTTACGTCTTCAACCTGACCACGACGAAATGGCGCTTCATCTCGCTGCCCGATGCGCTAAACATCATCCGCGTTGCGACCGTGCTCACCTTCGCACTGCTCGTGCTGGACTACATCTTCCTCGCACCCAACGTCCACGGCACCTTCTTCCTCGGCAAGGTGACCATCATCCTCTACTGGTTCCTGGAGATCTCCTTCCTCAGCGCGCTGCGCCTGACCTATCGTTACTTCCGCTATACGCGGGTGCGGCGTCACGCCCGGATCGAGGATGCCTCGCCGACGCTGCTGATCGGCCGTGCGGCGGACGCTGAGGTGCTCTTGCGCGGCATCGAGAGCGGGGCGATCAAGCGCATTTGGCCGGTCGGCGTGCTGTCGCCGTCGAGCTCCGATCGCGGCCAGCTGATCCGCAATGTGCCGGTGCTGGGCGGCATCGACGACATCGAGGACGTCATTGGCGACTTTGCCAAGCGCAACAAGCCGATTGCCCGTGTCGTGATGACGCCGTCCGCGTTCGAGCCCGAAGCCCATCCGGAATCGATCCTGATGCGGGCGCGCAAGCTCGGCGTGATCGTCAACCGCATGCCGTCGCTGGAGAGCGGCGACACGCCGCGGCTCACGGCGGTCGCGGTCGAGGACCTCCTGCTGCGGCCGAGCGAGAAGATCGACTATGCGCGTCTGGAAACCCTGATCAGGGACAAGTCCGTAATCGTCACCGGCGGCGGCGGCTCGATCGGTTCGGAAATCTGCGAGCGCGTCGTCGCCTTCGGTGCTGCGCGCCTGCTGGTGATCGAGAATTCCGAGCCGGCGCTCTACGCGGTCACGGAAGCGCTTGCGGCGCAGGGTTCTGCGGCGACGATCGAAGGCCGGATCGCCGACATCCGCGATCGCGAACGCGTCATGCGCCTGATGGCCGAGTTCAAGCCGGACAT
Organism: Bradyrhizobium sp. UFLA05-112; assembly: GCF_053572325.1. Taxonomy (NCBI): domain Bacteria; kingdom Pseudomonadati; phylum Pseudomonadota; class Alphaproteobacteria; order Hyphomicrobiales; family Nitrobacteraceae; genus Bradyrhizobium; species Bradyrhizobium sp. UFLA05-112. The sequence continues at coordinate 110,839 of NZ_JBANBK010000016.1, forward strand.
CGTGTTCCATGCCGCCGCGCTCAAGCACGTGCCGATCCTGGAACGCGACTGGAGCGAGGGGGTCAAGACCAACATCTTCGGCTCGATCAACGTGGCGGACGCCGCCCTTGCCGCCGGCGCCGAGGCCATGGTGATGATCTCGACCGACAAGGCGATCGAGCCGGTCTCGATGCTCGGCCTGACCAAGCGTTTTGCGGAAATGTACTGCCAGGCGCTCGATCACGATCTGGGGTCGCAGGGCGGAGACAAGTCGCCGATGCGGCTGATCTCGGTGCGCTTCGGCAACGTGCTCGCCTCGAACGGCTCGGTGGTACCGAAATTCAAGGCGCAGATCGATGCCGGCGGTCCGGTCACGGTCACGCATCCCGACATGGTCCGCTACTTCATGACCATCCGCGAGGCCTGCGACCTCGTGATCACGGCTGCGACCCACGCGCTCGGGGCCGAGCGCTCGAACGTTTCGGTCTACGTGCTCAACATGGGCCAGCCGGTCAAGATCGTCGATCTCGCCGAGCGCATGATCCGCCTCTCCGGCCTGCAGCCCGGCTACGACATCGAGATCGTGTTCAGCGGCATGCGGCCCGGCGAGCGCTTGAACGAGATCCTGTTCGCGTCCGAGGAGCCGACCGTCGAGATCGGCATTGCCGGCATTATGGCAGCGCGGCCCAACGAGCCGCCGATGCAGACCCTGCGCAAATGGACCTCCGCGCTGGAGCAGGCGATCGCACGCGACGATCGCGCCACCATCAGGACCATCCTGAAGGATGCCGTTCCGGAATTCGGATCGACTGCGGCCTGACCATGCAGTCTCAAGGCAAGATCGTGGTCGCGAGCCAGCATTATCCGCCGGATCCCAGCACCACGGCGACGATCATGGCGGAGATCGCGTGCCGTCTGGCCGTGGACCATGAGGTCGTTGTGCTGTCCGGCATGCCCGGCGAGCTGCCGGCCTCGCAGACCGGACCCGGCAAGCCGCGCGTCGTTGCCGTCAAGAACCGGATGACCGGAAAGGCGGCGCTGGTCCGGCGCGCTCGTGCCGAGATCCTGTTCGCGCTGCGCACCTTCCTCGCGTTGACGAAGGTTTTGAGGCGCGGCGATGTCGTGCTCACCGTGACTGCGCCGTTCATGCTGCCCTATGCGGTCGCGGCGGCTGCAAGGCTGAAGGGCGCGCGCTCCGCGTTGATCATGCACGATCTGTTTCCCGACGTGCTGGTGATGGCGGGCCTGCTCAAGCCGCGCTCGATCGTGACCCGCGTGATCCGTGCCGCCAACGCTTTGATGTTCCGCGCGCTCAATGCCGTCATCACCATTGGCCGTGACGCCGAGGGACCGCTGCTGCGCTACCACGGCATGACCGCGAACAAGATTCGCTTCATCCCGAACTGGGCGACGCTCGCTCCTGCGCTGCGTCCGGTCTCGGTGGACAATCCCTTCCGCCGCGCGGTGCCGGCCCGCTTCGTTGTCGGGCTGTCGGGCAATCTCGGTTTCACGCACGATCCGGAGATCGTGTTCGAGGCCGCGCGCCTGTTGCGGCAGCAGACGGACATCCACTTCCTGCTCTCCGGCTGGGGGATCGGGTTCGAGCGGCTGAAGCAGTTGCAGGCGGAATCGAGCTTGCCGAATGTCTCCTTCGTGCCGCGCGTCGAGGACGCCGAGCTCGAGGCGTTTCTCGCGGCCGCCGACGTCTGGATCATCCCCTATCGGAAGAACGTCGCGGGTGTGTCGGTGCCGAGCCGATTCTATAATCTGCTGGCCGTCGGTCGTCCGGTAGTGCTGGTTTCCGAGCCTGAGGCGGAGGCTGCGTTGACAGTGGTCGAAAACGGGTTGGGCTGGGTGGTGGCGCCGGGCCGCCCCGAGGAGCTGGCGGATGCGATCCGCGCGGCGGCCGGGGCCGACGCCAAGGCCATTGTGGACCGGGCGGTGAAGGCCGCCACAAAATTCGATCGCGTCACGGCCATGGATGCCTATGCTGGCGTGATGGACGAATTGTTGCGCAATCCGGAACTGGCAGGGCAACGATGAGCGAGCGAAAGCCGGTTGTGCTGGTGACGGGCGCCAGCGGCTTTGTTGGGCGCCACGTCGCGCCCGCCCTCGTCGACCAGGGGTGGTCGGTCCGCCGCGCGGTGCGCAGCCCTGAGGGGCTGGATGGCGAGGTCGTCGTCGAAACGATCGGTCCCGAAACCAACTGGCAGGCCGCGCTCGACGGTGTCGATGCCGTCGTCCACCTTGCCGCCCGCGTTCACCACAAGCACGAGGAGCACGCGGTCCAGCTCTATCGCAACATCAACATCGCCGGCACCCTGCATCTGGCGCGATCGGCGGCTGCGGCCGGCGTGCGCCAGTTCATCTTCATCAGCACCGTGCTCGTTCACGGCCGCAGCAATGAGGGCCGCGCGCCGTTCAGCGAGGACGACATCCTGACCCCGCGGGGGCTCTATGGCATGTCCAAGGCGGCTGCCGAGGCAGGTCTCAAGACGCTGGCGCGCGACAGCGACATGAAGGTTTCGGTGATCAGGCCGCCGCTGGTCTATGGCGCCGGTGCCAAGGGCAATTTTGCGCTGCTGAGCCGGGCGGTCAATCTCGGATTGCCGCTTCCGTTCGCCGCGATCCGCAATCATCGCGCCTTCCTTGCCGTGCAAAACCTCTCGTCGTTCATCCTGCGCCGGCTCACCCATCCCGATCCCGCGAGCAATTTCGAGATCTTCCTGATCGCCGACAAGGAGCAGGTCTCGACTCCCGAGTTCATCGAGAGGCTGGCCAATGCCGCGGGCAAGCGGCCGCGGCTGTTCGCGGTCCCGCAGGATCTCTTGGGCTCGGTGCTCGGGGTCATCGGCCGCCAGGACACCCATGACAGCCTGATCGGCTCGCTCGAGCTGAACGTATCGAAGGCGATCGCGACCGGCTGGCGGCCGGAGGTGTCGCTCGACGAGGGACTGCGACTGGCGCTGTCGCCCCAGGGCACCTGACATGCCGCCGGCGTCGCCTCAGCCCGCCCGAACCTGAGAAAACCTGCGCAGCACGAAGCCGACCGCGACGGCGCCCGCAAGCAGCGCCAGCGTCGTGACCGTCGTCGAGGCGGCCTTGATCGTGAGAATCGCGAGCAGCGCGAGTAGGAGGTTGAGCGCGAACACCTCGCTGACGACGCGGGACACCGTGAAGCCATTGTCGGTGGCACGCTGATAGAAATGCGAGCGATGCGCCGACCAGAACGGCTCCCGCCGTGCAATGCGCCGGAACAGCGTGACGGTGGAATCGGCAAGGTAGTAGGCGGGCAGCAGCAGCGCCGCGGCGATCTGCTGATGCCAGGCAAGCCCCAGCAGGCACCAGCCGAGCAGGAGCCCGATCGGCAGGCTGCCGACATCGCCCAAGAACACCTTTGCGACGGGTCGGTTGAATGGCGCAAATCCGGCCATGGCGCCGCACAGCGCCGCCGCGACGAACGCGGCCGGCAGCGGCAGCTCGCCGAGCCATCCGAGCAGGGCCAGCGCGGCGGTGATGGGGACCACCTCCGACACCGTCATCAGATCGAGCCCGTCCATGAAGTTCACGAGATTCACGAACCACACGCCGGCGAGCAGGATCAGGCCGCGCTCGAAATCCAGCGGCAGCGCCGGGATGATCCGCAAGTTGTCCGGCGTCGCGAATACGACGGCTCCGGCGGCGGCGGCCTGCAGCACGAGACGAACCAGGACGGGAAGGGATTTGACATCATCGGCAAAGCCGACCAGCGCAATCACCACCGTGGCCGCGATCAAAACCAGCGGAACGGATGCATTCAACCAGGCGGCCCAAAGCGAGGCGACCAGCAGGGTCGCAGCGACAATTGCGATGCCGGCACCCTGCGGCGTCGGGATCCGATGCGAGGAGCGCGCATTTGGCCGAGCCAGCGCGTAACGTTGCAGCAGGGGCATGCTCCGCCAGGTGATGCAGGCCGAGAGCAGCGCGGCCAGGGCGGCAGGTAGGAGGACGAGCAGAAACATCCCCGCCGCCGTTGCAGGTCCCGAAGCGAACGTGCTCACTCCGCAACCCCTATCGGCGCCGATCCCTGCTGGGCTTTCTCCGCGCTGAAGATCCAGAGCAGTCCGCCGAACGCGCCGACGATGAAGGACACCGCACCGTACAGCAGCGAGACGTTGACGCCCTCATTGGCTGCGAGGCCCGCAAAGCCGAAGGCAAGGCCCATGGTCGCTTCGCGCACGCCCCAGCCGGCGATCGAAATCGGCATCATGGTGATCAGCATCACTGGCGGAATGAGCAGGAAGGTCTCGCCGAAACTGACGGGCGCCGTGATCGATTGCACGACGCACCAGGCGATCACGACGGTGAGCACGTGAACGAGCAGCGACAGGATCGTGACGATCGGCCCGCGCGAACGGTTGAAGATGGCGCGGTTGGCGATCACTGCGCAGGCATGAATGTGGTGGGTGCCCCACCAGCGCTTCAGCCATGGCCAGTTCAGGGCACCGAGCAGCAGGAAGCCGAGACCGGCCCCGAGCGCGGCAAAGTCCAGCAGCAACAGTGCCGAGCGACCCTGGGCATCGTTGATGAGGCGATAGCTCCACGGCAGGCTGGCGACGATGACGATCGCGAGCGCGATCAGGCCGATCGCGCGATCGACGAAGATCGAATAGGTCGCTGCACGCCAGCCGGCGCCAGCGCGGGCGACCAGCCAGAGCCGGACGGCATCGCCGCCGATCGCCGAGGGCAGGGTCTGGTTGAAGAAGGTTCCGATCACGTTGTAGCGCATGGCGCGCTCGAGCTCGAGCGGCGCGCCGCACTCCGCGCTGATCTCACGCCAGCGCAGCACACCGACGAAGATCTGGAGGAACGTCACCGCGATCGCGAGCGCGATCCAGTACAGGCTGCTCACGGTGAAACGTGACAACAGATCGGAAGGGTTCACCTTGCGCAGCGCCAGATAGAGCAGCGCCCCGGAAACGATGATCTTGGCCGCAGAAAGCAGGATTCGGCGCATCTCGCCCGCGTTTGAACAGGGGGTTTCTTCAGAGTTGGCGTAACCCGACGCCCTGCGCCGAATTCGGCCGCTTTGGTATGGTCTTGGCGCCGATCTTGCAATAGCTGTCGTGAGAAGCCGTCGTGAGAAGCTGTCGTGAGAGGCCGCGGTAGCTATTGCCGCCCCCTTGACGCGGCGGCTAAAGAGGCGGCGGCGGACGATTTGGGAACATGATGGCAGATCAGGCAATTTTGCTCACGGGCGCGGCCGGCTTCATCGGTTTTCACGTCGCCCGGCAGCTTCTGGCCGAAGACCGGCCGGTCGTCGGGCTCGATAATCTCAACAGCTATTACGATCCGGCCTTGAAGCGGGCGCGGCTGGAGGTGTTGCAGCGGCATGGCGGCTTTTCCTTCGTCCAGGCCGATCTCGCCGATCGCGACACGATTGCGAACCTATTTGCGCAGCACCGGTTCGCGACCGTCGTGCATCTGGCCGCTCAGGCCGGCGTGCGTTACTCGATCGATCATCCGCAGACCTACGTCGATTCCAATCTTCAGGGCTTTCTCAACGTGCTCGAGGGCTGCCGGCACAATGGCTGTCGTCATCTCGTCTATGCTTCGTCATCCTCCGTTTACGGCGCCAACACAAAACTGCCATTTGCCATCGGGGACGGAACAGACCATCCCGTAAGCTTCTACGCCGCGACCAAGAAGGCCAATGAGGTGATGGCGCAGTCCTACAGCCATCTGTACCGGCTGCCGGTCACGGGCTTGCGCTTCTTCACCATTTACGGCCCCTGGGGCCGGCCCGACATGGCCATGTTTCTGTTTGTAAACGCCATCATGGAGGGCAGGCCGATCCGGCTCTTTAACCATGGCAGGATGCGGCGCGACTTCACCTATGTTGACGACGTCACGCGTGTAGTATCCAAACTAATTGATCGTGTTCCGGTGGATAACCCGGCCGCCGCAAATGCGCCGTCACGGCTCTACAATGTCGGTAACCACCATCCGGAAGAGCTGATGCACGTCGTCGGACTGCTGGAAAGGGAGCTGGGCCGGACGGCTGTCAAGGATCTGTTGCCGATGCAGCCGGGAGACGTACTGGAGACTTTTGCCGATGTCGGGGATCTGATGCGTGACACGGGGTTCGCACCATCAACGCCGATCGAGATCGGTGTCCGGAATTTCGTGGGCTGGTATCGCGACTACTACAAGGTTTGAGATGATGATGGACAAACGCATTATTCCACTGATCATGTGCGGCGGCGCGGGCACGCGGCTGTGGCCGGCTTCGCGCGAGGTGCGGCCCAAGCAGTTTTTGCCGCTGTTCGGCACGCGCTCGACGTTCCAGGACACGCTCTTGCGCGTCTCTGATGGCGCGCTGTTCGATCGCCCGATCGTCATCACCAATGCGGCCTATCGCTTCATGGTGCTGGAGCAGCTCGTCGAGATTGGCGTCGAGGCCGATGTGCTGCTGGAGCCGATGCGGCGCGACTCGGGACCTGCGATTGCGGCCGGCGCCGCCTTTGCGCAGGGCCGCGACAACGCGGCGATCGTGCTAGCGCTCGCCGCCGATCATGTCGTGCGCGACAACGCCGCGTTCGTCGCGGCGTGCCGGCAGGGGCTCGTTGCCGCGGGCGAAGGGCACATCGTCACCTTCGGCGTCAAGCCGGAACGGCCGGCGACCGAATATGGCTACATCAACCCCGGTGACGTGATCGCGGGCGAGGTGCGCGCGGTCACGAAATTCGTCGAGAAGCCGGACGCGGCGAAGGCGGCCGACTACGTCAATTCGGGCTATCTCTGGAACAGCGGCAACTTCATGTTCCCGGCCGCCGTGCTGCTTGACGAATATCGCAAGGTCGATGCGACGAGCGTGCAGGCGGTCTCCGAGGCCGTCGCCAATTCTGGCCGCGATCTCGGCTTCGTGACGCTCGAGCCGAAGGCGTTTGGTTCCGCCAAGGCGATCTCGATCGACTATGCGGTGATGGAAAAGACCACGCGTGCCGCCGTCGTCCCGGTGTCGTGTGGCTGGTCCGATGTCGGCTCCTGGCTTGCGGTATGGGAGCTCTCGGAGAAGGATGCACAAGGCAATGCCGCGCACGGCACTGCCGTGTTCGAGGATTCGCGCAATTGCAACGTCACGACCGACTCTGCGCTGGTCGCGCTCGAAGGTGTCGACGATCTCGTCGTAGTGGCGACCGCCGATGCCGTGCTGGTCTCGCGCCAGAAGGATGCCAACGGCCTCAAGCGCCTCGTGACCAAGCTGAAGACGGTGGCCCCGAAGGTCACTGAGGAGCATCTCAAGGTGCATCGCCCCTGGGGCAGCTATCAGTCGGTCGACAATGGCGAACGTCACCAGGTCAAGCGCATCGTGGTGAAGCCGGGCGGGCGGCTGTCGCTCCAGAAGCATCATCATCGCGCCGAGCACTGGATCGTGGTCCGCGGCGCGGCCCGGGTCACCGTGAACGAGACCGTCAAGACGGTGCACGAGAACGAGTCGATCTACATCCCGATGGGCGCGGTGCACCGGATGGAGAACCCCGGTAAAATCATGCTGGAGCTGATCGAGGTCCAGACCGGCAGCTATCTCGGGGAAGACGATATCATCCGGATTGAAGACGACTATCAAAGGTCGTAACCAGCAACTCCGAATCGCGTGATCCGGGCTCAAGGCCGGCCTCCGATCGTGGCCTAAGGCCCGGGGAACGTGTAATTTTTTGAATCAAATCGTGTCCGGTCTACTATCTCGGCATTCGCCACAAATGTGGCGCCGTGCTAGGAGTGGCGCCGGGGATTTGGGTTGAATCGGGGTTCGATCAGATGAGTTCCAAAGGATCTGCACCGGCCAAGGCCGGCTTGCGCGTCGGTGTCATCGGCGCGGGCGTGATGGGCAGCAACCACGCGCGCGTGCTCGCGGGGCTTCCCGGCGTCAGCCTGGTCGGTGTGGTCGATCCCTCGCCGGCGCACCGCGTGCGTGCGACCGAGCTTGCCAATTGCCAGTGCTTCGAGACGCTCGATCAGCTCGTCTCCGAAGGCGTCGATGCCGTCACGATTGCGGCGCCGACCCATCTGCACCACGAGATTTCGCTCGCCTGCATCGCCAGGAAGGTCCACCTGCTGGTCGAGAAGCCGATCGCGTCTTCCGTGGAAGAGGGGCGCGAGATCGTCACTGCTGCGCGCGAGGCTGGCGTGACGCTGATGGTCGGCCATGTCGAGCGCTTCAATCCGGCGGTCGCTGCGGTCAAGCAGGCGATCGCGGGCGAGGACATCCTGTCGATCGCGATCACGCGCGTCGGTCCGTTCCCGCCGCGCATGTCGAATGTCGGCGTGGTGATCGACCTCGCCGTGCATGACATCGACCTGATCCGCTGGTTCACCGAGTCCGATATCGTCGAGGTGCAGCCGCAATTGTCGAGCGCGGTCGCCGAGCGCGAGGACATCGCGCTGTTGCAGTTCCGCACCGCGTCGGGTGTGCTTGCCCACATCAACACCAACTGGTTGACGCCGTTCAAGGCGCGCAGCGTCACGGTCGCGACGCGCGGCAAATACGTCATGGGCGATCTGTTGACGCGCCAGGTCACCGAATGCTTCGGCTTCAAGCCGGACGGCGCCTATTCGATGCGGCATCTGCCGGTCGGCCATGACGAGCCGCTGCGTGCCGAGCTGATCTCGTTCCTCAACGCGGTGCGCCATGGCGAGACGCCGGCGGTGACCGGCGATGAGGGCGTTGCGAGCCTCGAGATCGCGACGCGCTGCCTGGAGGCGCCGAGCCGTCCCGCGGCGGCATCCGCGGCCCGCAAGGGGCCGCGCCGCGTCGCCGGCTGATCCGTCTCGATGTCGACCACCCAGAATCTGCCAGACAACCCGCAAGGCGCCATGAACCAGCATCTGCGTTCCGATCCCATTCCCTTCATCGATGTCGGCGCGCAGCGCCGCCGGCTCGGCGCTTCGCTCGATGCCGCCGTCACGCGCGTCCTCGACCATTGCCAGTTCGTCAACGGACCGGAGGTCACCGAGCTCGAGAAGCAGCTCGCGGCCTATTGCGGCGCCAAGCATGTGGTGGGCTGCGCCAGCGGCACCGATGCGCTGCTGATGGTGCTGATGGCGAAGAACGTCGGGCCCGGCGATGCCGTGCTGTGTCCGTCGTTCACCTTCATTGCAACCGCTTCGCCGGCGGCGCGGACCGGTGCTACGCCGGTCTACGTCGATGTGGATGAGGCGACCTTCAACATGAGTGCCGAGTCCCTGAAGCGCGGCATTGCGACCGCCCGGAAGGCCGGCTTGAGGCCTGTCGCGATCATTCCGGTCGATCTGTTCGGACAGCCCGCCGATCACGACGCCATTGCCGCGATTGCGGAGGCCGAGGGCCTGTTCGTGATCGACGACGCCGCGCAAAGTTTTGGCGCGAGCTACAAGGACCGCAAGCTCGGCACGCTGGCGCTGGCAACCACGACCAGCTTCTTCCCGGCCAAGCCGCTCGGCTGTTTCGGCGACGGCGGCGCCATCTTCACCGATGATGACGAGCTCGCGCACACGCTGCGCAGCATCCGCGTCCACGGCCAGGGCGCGGACAAGTACGACAACGTGCGCCTCGGCCTGACCGGCCGGCTCGACACCATGCAGGCCGCAATCCTGATCGAGAAGCTCAAGATTTTCGACGACGAGATCGCGGCGCGCAACAAGGTGGCCGAACGCTATGCCCGTGGCCTGTCCAACGTCGTCACCGTTCCGCGACTTGCGCCCGGGTGCACCTCGGTCTGGGCGCAGTACACCATCCGCCTGCCTAAGGGCACCGACCGCGACGGCTTTGCCGCCGCACTGAAGGCCCAGGGCGTGCCGACCGCGATCTACTATGCGAAGTCCATGCATCAGCAGACCGCCTACAGGCACTATCCGGTCGCCGACGGCGGCCTGCCGGCCTGCGAGAGCCTGTCGGAGGACGTCATCAGCCTGCCGATGCACGCCTATCTCGACGAAGCGGCCCAGGAGCGAATCATCGCCGCCGTGCGCGGCGCGATTTCAACCTGATTGTCCTGATTTTGTGGTGCCACCTTGGGGGTACCTCTCCCGCTTGCGGGAGAGGTCGGATTGCGAAGCAATCCGACTGAGGGCTCTATACTCTTGGGGGTTCTCGTTTGCGGAGATACCCTCTCCCCAACCCTCCCCCGCAAGCGGGGGAGGGGGCGCAACTTCGCCGCGCGGCTTGCACCTAGACCTAATCTGGCCATGCTCTAAAACGGACGCATGCTTGGACGCATCTTCACAGTTGGCGGCTATACGCTGCTCTCGCGGCTGACGGGGTTTGCCCGCGACATCATGCTCGCGGCGATCCTGGGCGCCGGCCCCGTTGCCGACGCCTTCTTCGTGGCGCTGCGGCTGCCCAATCATTTCCGCGCGATCTTTGCCGAAGGCGCCTTCAACGCCGCCTGGGTGCCGGCCTATGCCCATGTCCATGGCGAGAAGGGCGAGGCGGCCGCAAGACTGTTCGCCGACCGCATCTTCACGCTGCTGCTCGCATCCCAGCTCATGCTGCTGATTGTCGCCTGGCTGTTCATGCCGCAGGCCATGAGCATCCTGGCGCCAGGCTTTAGTGAGGACGCCGAGCAGCGCAAGCTCGCGATCGAGCTGACCCGGATCACTTTCCCCTATCTGCTTTTGATCACGCTGGTGACGCTCTACGGCGGCATGCTCAACGTGATGCAGCGCTTTGCAAGCGCCGCGGCTGCGTCGATCTTCCTCAACGTCTCGATGATGATGACGCTGGCGCTGGCCGCCTGGTTTCCGAGCGCAGGGCACGCTGCCGCCTGGGGCGTCCTGATTTCGGGCTTCCTTCAGTACTTCCTGCTCGCGGGTGATCTCGCGCGCCATGGCGGCCTGCCGCGCTTTGCGCCGCTGAGGCTCGATGAGGATGTCCGCAGCTTCTTCAAGGCGCTGGGCCCGGCGACGCTGGGCTCGATGGGCACGCAGGTCGCACTGTTCGCCGACACCATCATCGCGACCTTCCTGCCCGCAGGCGCGCTGTCGGCGCTCTACTATGCCGATCGCCTCAACCAGCTACCGATCGGCGTCATCGGCATCGCCATCGGCACAGTGCTGCTGCCGGAGATGTCACGGCGGATCACGGCCAACGACCATGATGGCGCGATGAAGGCGCAGCGCCGCGCGTTCGACTTCACGCTGCTGTTCTCGGTGCCCTTCGTCGCGGCCTTCATCACCGTGCCCGAGGCGATCATGCGCGCGCTGTTCGCCCGTGGTGCCTTCTCCAAGGCCGATGCGGCAGCCGCGGGCGCGACGCTCGCGGCCTATGCGATCGGCCTGATTCCCTTCGTGCTGATCCGTAGCGCGGTCGCGACTTTCTACGCGCGCAAGGATACGGCGACGCCGGTTCGGGCATCGCTGACCGGCATCGCGGTCAACGTCGCCCTGAAGGTCGCCTTGATGGGATCGCTCGCCCAGATCGGCCTGGCGCTGGCAACCGCCGTTGGCGTCTGGACCAATCTGCTGCTGGTGCTCTTCTTCGCGGTGCGACGAGGCTTTCTCGTGCCGGATCGCGCCTGGCTGTTGTCGCTCGTCAAATTCCTGCTGACCGGATTAGTCCTGGCAGCCGCCTTCTGGCTGATCGCGCGCTTCGGCGGTGCCTATCTTGCCCCGATGCGCTTCCACGACGAACTGACGCTGGTCCTGTTGGCCGTCGGGGGCACGATCGTCTACGCCCTCGCGATCCTCGTGCTGTTTGGCCGCCGCTGGCTGGTCTCGCTGGTGCGCGGCTAGGCGAACTCCAATAGATTCGTTGTGTCCGTTTTACGGGGGACGAATGCGCCGGTTCGAGGTTCTCGCCTCTAGGATGCATCGGACCTCCGCACATCCCTTGATTTTGCACGATTCCCGTGGTATTGGCGCCTCATGAACAAAGTAGTGCGCAACGTCAACTTCAAGGACATGACCCGCTTCGGCTGGGCCGTGGAAGGAGTCGCGCGCTAGGAATTCGACGACGACATCTTTTCACAAAGGCCCCGCCGGCATCGGACGGGGCCTTTTGTTTGGCCACGCTCCCTGCCGGCACAACAGCAGGAGCATCCGATGCCACCCCAACAGACGAACATCACATCCGAGACCGAGCGCGATGCCGCGGCGCTCCGCCTCGACCTCTCCATTGCAACGCTGGACGACACTTTGTCGGAAAAGGACGGTGCTGGAGCGGCCGCAGCGACGGGGCGCGTCTTAAGCCTGCTCAAGCGATATTGGCGTGCGTTTCAGGAGCAACGCCAGCGCGAGAGCTTGCGAGCCAGCTTGCAGGACCTGAGTGACAGGGAGCTGATGGATATTGGCTTGACGCGCGGCGAGATTGACTACCTCACACCTGAACGGGCTATCGATACGCTTAGAGATAGCACGAGGCATCTATGGAGCCGTGGGGGGATGTGACAGATCAATCGTCCTGCCCCCGCCATCCGCGCGGGGGCGCGGCGCTTTGCCCGGCCTGCGGCCATCTTGCATGGTAAAGCCGTTTGCGCTGCCCGCCGTTCCGCTGCAATATACGGCAAAACAACCATGAGGGCATGGAGAGAACATGGCTGCTCCCATCAAGTTCGGCGTTGGCCAAAGCGTGCTGCGCAAGGAGGATGACGTACTGATCCGCGGCAAGGGCCGCTACACCGACGACTATGCGCCGCACGCGGCCTTGCGCTGCCTGATGCTGCGCTCGCCGCACGCGCATGCCAAATACACCATCGATGTGAGTCGCGCCCGCACGCTGCCCGGCGTCGCGTTGATCCTGACCGCCGACGACGTCGGGGATCTCGGCAATCTGCCGTGCCTGTTCAACCTCGAGACCGATCCGTTCACCGGCCCGCCTTACCCGATCCTCGCCAAGGACGAGGTGCGCCATGTCGGCGATTCCATCGCCTTCGTGGTGGCCGAGACCATCGATCAGGCCCGCGACGCGATCGAGGCGATTGAGGTCAAGTGGGCGCCGCTGCCGGCGGTGACGGGCGTCGTCAACGCCGTGAAGCAGGGCGCACCGCAGGTCTGGCCGGACAAGCACGGCAACGTCTTGTTCGACGTCTCCATCGGCGACAAGGCCGCAACCGAAGCTGCCTTTGCGAAAGCGCATGCGGTCGCCGAAATCTCCATCGTCAATCCGCGCGTGGTCGCGAGCTTCATGGAGACGCGTGCAGCGGTCTGCGAATACGACGCCAAGCGCGACCATCTGACGCTGACGGTCGGCAGCCAGGGGAGCCACCGCCTGCGCGACATCCTCTGCCAGAACGTGCTCAACATCCCGACTGACAAGATGCGGGTGATCTGCCCGGATGTGGGCGGCGGCTTCGGCACGAAGCTGTTTCCGTACCGCGAATACGCGTTGATGGCGGTCGCGGCGCGAAAGCTGAAGAAGGCCGTGAAATGGGCGGCCGACCGCTCCGAGCATTTCATGGGCGACGCGCAGGGCCGCGACAACGTCACCACCGCCAAGATGGCGCTGGCCGAGGACGGCAAATTCCTCGCCATGGATTGCGACCTGATGGGCGACATGGGCGCCTATCTGTCGACCTTCGGGCCCTATATCCCGCATGGTGGCGCCGGCATGCTGCCGGGCCTCTACGACATCCAGGCCTTCCACTGCCGGGTGCGCACGGTGTTCACCCACAGTGTGCCGGTCGATGCCTATCGCGGCGCGGGCCGTCCCGAGGCCGCTTACGTCATCGAGCGCCTTGTGGACGCGTGCGCGCGAAAACTTGACATGACGCCGGACGCCATCCGCCGCAAGAACTTCATCCAGCCGAAGGCGCTGCCTTACAAGACCGCGACGGGCAAGATCTACGATTCCGGCGACTTCGCCGCGCATCTGAAGCGCGCGATGGAGATCGCGGAGTGGAAGGAGTTTCCAAAGCGCGCCAAGGCGGCCAAGAAGCAGGGCCTGGTCCGCGGCATTGGCTTGGCGAGCTACGTCGAGATCTGCGGCGTGATGGGGGAGGAGACCGCCAATGTCAGGCTCGACCCCAACGGCGACGTCACCGTCCTGATCGGCACGCAGTCGAGCGGGCAGGGGCACCAGACGGCTTACGCCCAGATCGTTGCCGAGCAGTTCGGCCTGCCGCCGGAGCGCGTGCATATCCGCCAGGGTGACACCGACGAGATCGCGACCGGCCTCGGCACCGGCGGCTCGGCCTCGATCCCGACAGGCGGCGTCTGCGTGGAACGTGCCACGGGGGAGCTCGGCAACAAGCTGAAGGAGATCGCGGCGCAGGCGCTGGAGGCAAGCGCCGGCGACCTCGAGATCTCGGGCGGCGCAATCCGTATCGCCGGCACCGACCGCTCAATCTCCTTTGCCGATCTCGCCAAGCGCCCCGGCGCCGACCCATCGAAGATGAACGGCAGCGCGACCTTTGCCAGCGCCGACGGCACTTATCCGAACGGCACGCATCTGGCGGAGGTCGAGATCGACCCGGCCACCGGCGTGATCAAGATCGTCAACTACGTGATCGTCGACGATTTCGGCAAGACGCTCAATCCGCTGCTGCTCGCCGGCCAGGTGCATGGCGGCGCCATGCAGGGCATCGGCCAGGCGCTGATGGAGCAGGTGGTCTATGGCGCGGGTGACGGCCAGCTCGTCACCGGCACCTACATGGACTACGCGCTGCCGCGCGCGGCCGATGGTCCGGCCTTCGTGTTCGAGACCCACAACGTTCCCTGCAAGACCAATCCGCTGGGGGTGAAGGGTGCGGGCGAAGCCGGTGCGATCGGCTCGTGCCCCGCGGTCGTCAATGCCATCGTCGATGGCCTCTGGCGCGAATACAAGATCGACCACATCGACATGCCGGCAACGCCGGAGCGGGTGTGGATCGCGATCACCGAGCACCATCGCCGTCACAGCCTTTGATACGTGATCTCCGCATGCGGGAATAAAACCCCGCGGCGGGGTTCTATTCAGGGATGGGCCGTGCCTCCCGCAATGCGGAGCGTGGTTCTGAGTGTTTGAGCATGATCTTTTTCGGAAAACCGCGTCACACTTTTCCCGGATCATGCTCTTGAAACGTCTGCGAGCCCGGAGAAATACCAGATGAAACGGACGATTATTGTCGTGGGCACCTTGTTGCTGGGTGCGGGCGCCGTGATGGCGCAGCAGGAGATTGCCGTTCAGCAGGACAATCTGATGCGCTCGCAGGCCAAGAGCATGTATGGCGTCATCCTGAAGATGACCAAAGGCGAGATCCCCTACAACCAGAAGGCCGTCGACGAGGCGATTGCCAACCTCGAGACCGATGTCGCCAAGATCGCCAAGACCTTCGAGGTCAATCCCAAGCAGGACGTCGTGAACGCGACCTACGGCGCGTCGCCAAAAGTCTGGCAAAACAAGGCTGATTTCGACTCCAAGATTCCGCCGGTGCAGAAGGCGATCGCGGACGTCAAGGGCAAGGTCAAGGACCTCGCGAGCCTGAAGGCCGCTTACACCAGCATGAATGATCGCTGCACCGACTGCCACGAAACCTATCGCGTGAAGTTGAAGTAGCGGGGCGGGCGTTGCCGCTCCGGCAGCTCTCTTCGCGATCACCGAATCGTGGCATGCGCGCATCACATCTGCGCTGTCATCGCCCGCGAAAGCGAAAGCGGGCGATCCAGTACGCCGCGGCGGTGTAAGGAACGTCTGGCGTCTCTGGAATACTTGTATGGGCTTGGTCAAGGATGAGTGGTTGTTAGATCATTTCAGATCATCTCCTTGTTCGAA